>NZ_JBAMDH010000010.1:0-148159 GCF_036961685.1 Massilia sp. DD77 | reverse complement strand
TCCGCAAACGTCTTGCGGAATTTCTGCACCTTGGGCGCCACCACGAAGGCGCAATAGCCCTGCAGCGGATGCTGGGCAAAGTAGTTCTGGTGATAGTCCTCGGCCTTGTACCAGGTTTCCTGCGGCAGGATCTGGGTCACGATCGGCGCGTCCCACACCGCCGCCATCTCGGCCATCACCTTGTGCGCGGTGGCGTCCTGCTCGGGCGAGGTGGTGAAGATCACCGAGCGGTACTGGGTGCCGACGTCGTTGCCCTGGCGGTCCGGCGTGGTCGGATCGTGGATGGTGAAGAAGATCTCGAGGATGTCGCGGTAGGCGATCACTTCCGGATCGAACTCCACGCGCACCACCTCGGCGTGGCCGGTCGTGCCCGCGCAGACCTGTTCGTAGGTCGGATTCTGTACCTGGCCGCCCATGTAGCCCGATTCCACGCGGACGACGCCGCGTGCTTCGAGATACACCGCTTCCAGGCACCAGAAGCATCCGCCACCAAGAATTGCTGTCTCTGTCATTTGGCTGTCCTAGCTGTGAATGAATAAAAGGGCGCTGCCTGGCCAATGACCAAGGCGCCCGGGCTCTCTTTCATATGCGAATGAAAGGAAGGAACTTCAAGGGCGGCTCAGCATCCCGCCGGATCGATGATCATCAGTGTGCCATGGCTGCCTTCGGCAACCGCATGCGGCACGCCCGGCGGCACCAGGACCATCTCGCCACCCGCCACCACGACCGGCTCGTCGTGCACGGACAGGAACATTTTGCCCTCGATCACCACCAGCGCTTCAGCGTAGTCGTGGGTTTCGGCGGGATAGGCCTGCCCATCCATTTTCAGGACCTTGATATTGCTGTTTCCGGCATGGCCGACAATGGCCGATTGCCAGAAATGCGGCAAACGGTCGGCAGTGTTTTTCAAATGAAGATGGGACATGGAAAACGATTCCTGGTTCATCGAGATGGAATAAGGTAACGCAAAGCGATATTGCTTGCAGGGATGACCCGCTTTTTCGCCCTGGCGCCGGGGCTGGCGCAGCGCTTGCCCCAGCAATGGCATAATGGCGCCAACATCCAGGGTCCCAATGAATACACGCTCTCCCCGCGCCACCGAGCGCGGTTTCGATTCGACGCATTTCCGTCACGCACTGTCGCAATTCGCCACCGGCGTTACCGTTATCACGACGCGCCTGGTCGACGGCAGTTTCCGTGGCCTGACCGCCAGCTCCTTCAATTCGGTCTCGCTGGAGCCGCCGCTCGTCCTGTGGAGCCTGGGCGCGGGCGCCAACAGCCTGCCCATCTTCAGCGGCAACTCCCACTACGTCATCAACGTGCTCTCGGCCGGCCAGGAAGAACTGGCGATGCGCTTCTCGCGCCGCCGCGACAATCCCTTCGAGGGCGTCGACTACGAGCTGTCGCGCACCGGCCAGCCCATCCTCAAGGGGGTGTCGGCCTGGTTCGAATGCCACAACCGCAGCCGCTATCCCGAGGGCGACCACGTCATCTTCGTGGGCGAAGTCGAGGAATGCGCGGTCCACCCCCAGCCCTCGCTGATCTTCCACGGTGGCAAGTTCGGCGTCTCGCCGCACCGCTGAGCCCCTACCCGGCCGGGGTTGCTCTCCGGTCAAATATAAAAATTCCTGTCGCAGTTTCAAAAGATGCGGGCGCGCTCCCTTCCCTATAATGGCCAGGTTGGGCGTGACTCGTCCGCATTCGACCAAGAACCCAGAGAGACAGGATTTCGCAATGACCCGTTCCGATTCGCCCAAAAAGGCCAAGGCCCAATTCCATTGGGATGACCCGCTGCTCCTGAACAGCCAGCTGACCGACGACGAGCGCATGGTGCGCGACGCCGCCGCCGCCTATTGCCAGGACAAGCTGAAGCCGCGCATCCTGGAAGCCTTCCGCCACGAGCAGATGGACACCTCGATCTTCCGCGAAATGGGCGAACTCGGCCTGCTCGGCCCGACGATTCCGGAACAGTACGGCGGCCCGGGCCTGAACTACGTGGCCTACGGCCTGATCGCGCGCGAAGTCGAGCGCGTCGACTCGGGCTACCGCTCGATGATGAGCGTGCAGTCCTCGCTGGTGATGGTGCCGATCTACGAGTTCGGCAATGAGGAAACCCGCCAGAAATACCTGCCCAAGCTGGCCACCGGCGAATGGATCGGCTGCTTCGGCCTGACCGAGCCGAACCACGGTTCCGACCCGGCCTCGATGGTCACCCGCGCCCGCAAGGTCGAGGGCGGCTACTCGCTGACCGGCTCCAAGATGTGGATCACCAACTCGCCGGTCGCCGACGTGTTCGTGGTCTGGGCCAAGGACGACGAAGGCGCGATCCGCGGCTTCGTGCTGGAAAAAGGCTGGAAAGGCCTGTCGGCCCCGGCGATCCACGGCAAGTTCGGCCTGCGCGCCTCGATCACCGGCGAAATCGTCATGGACGAAGTGTTCTGCCCGGAAGAAAACGCCTTCCCGGAAGTGCGCGGCCTGAAAGGTCCGTTCACCTGCCTGAACTCGGCGCGCTACGGCATCGCCTGGGGCGCGCTGGGCGCGGCCGAGGACTGCTGGCACACCGCGCGCCAGTACACCATGGACCGCCAGCAGTTCGGCAAGCCGCTCGCCGCCAACCAGCTGGTGCAGAAGAAGCTGGCCGACATGCAGACCGAGATCACCCTCGGCCTGCAGGGCTGCCTGCGCCTGGGCCGCATGAAGGACGAAGGCACCGCCGCCGTCGAGATCACCTCGATCATGAAGCGCAACTCCTGCGGCAAGTCGCTGGACATCGCCCGTGTCGCGCGCGACATGCTGGGCGGTAACGGCATCTCCGACGAGTTCGGCATCATCCGCCACATGGTCAACCTCGAGGTGGTCAACACCTACGAAGGCACCCACGACATCCACGCGCTGATCCTCGGCCGCGCACAGACCGGCATCGCCGCGTTCTGATCCTCTCCGGCGCAAGCGGCTGCTATGGCGGCCGCTTGCCGTCTCAAACGTCGGTCGCCGGTCCACTCCGACATGCTTTCCTTTGTTGGCAGTAAACCGTCGCACCGGCGAAGGCCGGTGCCCAAGTTCGATGCGTAGACTGCGCGGCGTTTGGTCCTGGTCCGCTCCGCGTCAAATCCCCTGCCCACCCGACACCTCGATCCGCTGCGCATTCACCCAGCGATTGTCCTGCGCCAGCAGGCTGGCGATCATCGGACCGATATCGTCCGGCACGCCGACCCGTCCCAGCGCCGTGAGCCCGGCGAAGATGCGGTTGATGTCCGGATTGTCGCGCACCGCGCCACCACCGAAATCGGTCTCGATCGCCCCCGGCGCCACCGTGTTCACCGCGATGCCGCGCGCCCCCAGTTCCTTGGCCAGGTAGCGGGTCAGCACCTCGACCGCGCCCTTGGCCGCCGCGTAGGCCGCGTAGCCCGGATGGCTGGTGCGGGTCAGTCCCGACGACAGGTTGACGATGCGTCCGCCGTCCGCGATCAGCGGCAGCAGCGCCTGGGTCAGGAAATACACGCCCTTGAAGTGAACGTTCACCAGGGCGTCGAACTGCGCCTCGGTGGTCTCGGCGATCAGCGCATAGTCGCCGTGGCCGGCATTGTTGACCAGGTGGTCGAAGCTGTCGCGGCCCCAGGTGGCGCGCAGGGCGGCGCGCAATTCCTCGGCGAAGGCCGGGAAAGCGGCGACGTCGCCGCTGTCGAGCCGGAAGGCCAGCGCCTTGCGGCCCATGGCTTCGATCTCGGCAACCACGGCCAGCGCGTCCTCGCGGCGGCTCTGGTAAGTCAGCACGACGTCGCCGCCGCGGCGGGCAATGCTCAGTGCGGTATTGCGGCCCAGGCCGCGGCTGGCGCCGGTGATCAGGGTAATCGTGTTCATGGTGTGCTCCTTGTAGAGGTGGTGAGAAGACAGGAGCCATGGTGGGGCCGGCGTGCATCCTTGCGTTGCCGAAAGCTCGCCGACGCTTGCCTGATCCTCCAAATAGAGAGACACCGGGTCGCCGGCAGGAGTAAGCTGGACGCATGACCACCCTGCTCGAACTCGTCCGCCGCCACACCGAATCCCATGCCGGCCGCGACGGCGTCGCACCGACGCCCATCTCCGGCCTGAGTGCGGTGCGCGCTACCACGCCCAGCGGCCTGCTGCACGCGATCTCGCATCCGCTCGTCTGCCTGGTCCTGCAGGGCAGCAAGCATGTGACCATGGGCGCGCAAGGCTTTGCCTTTTCGGCCGGCGATTCGCTGCTGATCACGGCCAACGTGCCGACCGTCAGCCAGATCACCCGCGCCAGCGCGGCCGAACCCTACCTGTCGCTGGTGCTGGAACTCGATCCGGCGGTGATCGCGGAACTGGCGGTGCAAATGGCGGGCGCACAGGATGCGGACGGCTTCCCGGTGCGGGTCGATCCGACCGACGCGGAGACGGCCGACGTGGCCCTGCGCCTGATGCGCCTGCTCGACCGTCCCTCGGCCATCCCGGTATTGCATCCGCCCTTGGTGCGCGAGCTGCATTACTGGCTGCTGGCGGGACGCCACGGCGCGGCGATCCGGCGCTTGGGCTGGCCCGACAGCCACGCCCAGCGCATCGGGCGCGCGGTGGCGATCCTGCGCCGCGACTTCGCCAAGACCCTGCCGGTGGAGAAGCTGGCCGCCGTCGCCGGCATGAGCGCCTCCTCCTTCCACCAGCATTTCCGGACCGTCACCTCGCTATCGCCGCTGCAGTTCCAGAAGCAGCTGCGCCTGATCGAGGCGCGCCGCCTGATGCTGTCGGAAGGCGCGAACGCCAGCAGCGCCGCATTCGCCGTCGGCTATGAGAGCGTGACCCAATTTACGCGCGAGTACGGGCGTCTATTTGGCATGCCGCCGGTGCAGGATACGCGCGCCGCGCGGGAGCGGGCGCGCGAACCTGCTGACTTCTAGCATGGCTAATGAGGCTGACAACGAAAATCAGGCCCTTGCTTAGGAGGCAACGAAGTCAATACACTGTGTCTTTTTGATTGTCTACTTTCGGCCCTGGATTCAACTGGTGAACGCAATACTCTAAGCCGTATGGAGGAGAGCTCACATGAAGCAGAGACCACGGATCTATTACTCGGATAGTCAGAAAGCGTTGATGTGGGAGCGATGGCGCCAAGGCGACTCCCTTCAAAAGATCGTCTAGCTGTTTGACCGCAACCACGCTTCAGTTATTCGGATTCTGGCTGAGACAGGTGGAATATGTCCAGCACGCCGCCCCGCTCCAGCGCTCGTCGTAATGTGTGTGTAAAACAGGGGTTGGGACACTCGCACCCTACTCTCACGCCCTACTCATCGGAAAAATAATTGTCGATGCTGAGTGGAATTCCGTAGCTGCCAATCTCAGTGAGCAATTTCGGGGACAACGTAGGGCCACCATCAAAGCTGGCTTGGAAATGACCACACCACCATACTCCATCAAACTGACCGGCTAGGGCGATAATTTCAGCTTTTCTGTGTCTCAGATTCTTGAGCATAAATTCCAAGCCATCTTCCAAGCTTTCCCACTCCAACTGAAACCCCTCTTCACCGTGGCCATTGTATGCCCAATATGGACGTCGCCTCCTGCGTGACAAGATCTCCGATTGGTTAGACGAATTACTAGGAACCAAATTCAATAGAGCTGATATGTCAGAAGGTTCCAGCTGATCACCGGAGAATCGGATCTGTACTGTATAGGTATGGCCTGTTTTTTTTCGTGAGTCATGGAATCACTGCATTAGCTGGAATTGTTGGCCAAATTGGCGGCAGTAAAGAAGGTACCATTCGTAAGCAGCGATAAACCATGTAAGCGGTCCCTCCAGCAACGACGACAGTCGCGGTCTTCTTGCAAGTTTCCCCACACGCTTCTGCTGGAGCTGTTGGGGGAGGCGGTCCACCACAACCATTTTTTCCATCTGGCTTTCCATATTCCACCCATTGCTCATATGCATGTGCAGGTTCGGCTCTGCTCGCGTCTGGATCGCCAGGATCTTCTATGCATTGGTGAAACCAACGTTGGAAATTCCTATCCGTGTATTCCCACGGTAATCCCCCTATTTTTAGAGCACGCTAAAAGTAGAGGTTAAGCGGCGAGCGCCAATTTCTGTTTTGGCGCAATACCGCCGATTGCCATGTTGGGCCGGTCGTGATTGTAGGTCCACAGCCAGTTGCGCTGGTTGGTCGTCAGTCGCACCAGCCAGTCGGCAATGAGGACGTTTTCCGCGTCCAGCTTGGCCTTGTAGCGGTAGCAGGTTTGACTGATACCGAACGCCTGGCACGCCAGCTTGACCGTGGCCGACCGCTCTGTCACGGCCCATTGCGCCATCTCCCGCCGCTGAGATGGCGCTACCATTTTTTTGTGAGTGCCTCCGCAACGATCTCGGCCTTGAGACGCTCCTCGACGTACATCTTCTTGAGGCGCCGGTTTTCTTCCTCCAGCTCCTTCATCCGTGCCATCAACGAGGCGTCCATGCCGCCAAACTTGGAGCGCCACTTGTAAAACGTGGCATTGCTAATGCCGTGCTCGCGGCACAGCTCCGGTACTGGGCTGCCGGCTTCTGCTTGCTTGAGGATGGCGATGATCTGGCTGTCGGTAAAGCGGGACGTCTTCATGTAGAGCTTCCTGTGTCTTAAGTAGAAAATTCTACTTCTGATCGCGCTCTTTTTGTGGGGGGGATTACCGTTCCAGTCACGGCGGCGTTCGGAGAAGAGTAAGCGTGCCGAAAAAGCGTTTTGTCATTGGACATATTTTCCATCTTCCCTCGCGCGCCCGTAATCGCGGTCATAACCGCTGCTTTAATTGCACGGCACGGATCATCTGAATTGGCACAATTGCGATCAAAGTGTCTCTCTTCCATCCGCGTCATGTCATTCGGACGGGGTGGGCGACTTGTAGCAGGCGAGATCGGCAACGAGCCGGGCCATGCAAGCGCTCGAGTGATTGGAGAGCATGGGAAGGAATTTAGATTTACCTACGGCAACTTTATATCTTTTCTTCCCCTGAAAGCTCTCGAAAAGTCACAATTGTGGTGTGGCTCCAGGATGCTGAACAGGATTCATCTTTCGACGAAGCCTTACCCCTATGATCACTCCTAGATTGCTCTCCAAGAATTTGTCGTAATTTGCTTACTCTAATCGCTAATGCTGAATCACTAATGGAGCTTCTAAGGGTTGAGCGTTATGTTCACTGACTGAATCCATTGCCAAGAGCGGATGACGTGTCTGTGTAAGGGACGTGGCTGCCGCCTGTTGTCGTATCTACCGTATCGCACCAAACGACTTTGTACGGCGCATTAAATCTCCCATTGCCACTGCACCGTCAGCGCCCGAGTACTGCTGCGCGCGAACGGCATGCGATCATCGACATACCCAGCCGACACGGTCCGCCCGTGCCGCCAGCGATAGCGGTACAGCACCGACCGGTGGATCTGCCTGTCGTTCCAGGCCTCCAGTTGCGTGATGCCGTCGTCGCGCCGCGCGGCCCAGGTATTCTGGGCCAGCACGCGCAGCGAGTCGCGCGGGCTGAAGTGAAGCATCGCCAGCCAGCGCCAGGCCGTGTCGGAAAAAGCATCCTGCCCCAGCGTGCCCCGCACCCAGGCGCGGTTCACGTGGTGGTCCAGCTCCAGCGCCCAGCCCCTGGGCAGGGGAAAACGCAGGCCCACATCGAAGATCACGTTGCCGCCGGGACCGACCCGGTCGGCGTCCGCATCGAGCTGGCGTCCCAGCGAGACTTCGGCGGCGATCTTCGACACCCAGGCCAGCGGCACCGTCTCGAGGCCGAAGTGCAGGGCCGGCGTGCGGTGCAGGCGCCCGCCCTGCCGTGCCCGCTGGCGGTCGAAGCCGAGCTGGGCCGAGAAGCGCGTCTGGCCCGGCGCCGCCAGCCAGATACCGGGACGGATCTCGCGCGTCACCACTTCGTTGCCGGGCTGCCCGCCGAGGCGGTTGCCCAGGGTGCGGATCTCGTGCAGGCCGAGATGCGCCTCGAATTCATGCAGTCCCAGCGCGTCCTGGCGCCCCAGGATGCGGTTGAGGTCGAGCTGGAGCCTGGCGATGCCCGCCTGCGGCAGGAAGCCATTGTCGTTGACAAAGCCGGGGCCGATCGCCTCGACCACGGCCTCGTTCCACCAGTCGCCCGAGCTGTGCACGAACTTGCCCCACAGGTAGCCGTCCTCGCGGCGCGGCATGCGCGTCAGCACCTGGGATGCGTCGAATCCGGCGCTGGTACGCGAGTGCATGGCGACAAAGGAAGCCTGGCGCTGCGCTCCCTCGGCATCCTCGCCGCGCCATTGGCCGTCGAGGCCGAGCACGTCGTTCCTGCCGAAGGCATGGTAATCGCGCTGCGACACGAAGGCGCCCAGCAGCAGTCCGTCGCCGTGCCAGCGCGTGCGCCACAGGCTGGCGGTCGAGCGGTGTGCCTGCGCGTATTCCAGGGTTTCGTAGGGACGGCCGCGCAGCACCAGTCCGCCGGGCGCGTCGCGCAGGCTCAGCGCGGTGGCGTCCAGGTGGGACGCGCGCCAGGTCGCGCGCGCGCCCCATTGCGGATCGAATACGGTGCGCGAATAGAAGGCCGGCAGCGGCAGCCCCAGCACGTCGGAACTCTCGAGGAAGAAGCCGCGCTTTTCCGGCAGGCTGAGGGCGATGTTGCTGGCGCCCGCGGAGACAGGCTGGTCGACCTCGATCTGCGAATAGTCGGGATTGAGGATGCCGTTGAACACCCAGTCGGCGCGCGGGCGCACGTTGACCTCCAGCCCCGCTTCCATGCGCAGGCCGCGTTCGCGCCGCCCGTCCACGCCGTCGCGCGCGGCGCGCAGGGTCAGCTCCGGCCGCAGCTCGACGAAGCGGCGGTCGCGCACCGTCTCGACGGTCGCGCCCATGCCCTCGATCTCGCGCAGGAAGGTCAGCTGGTTCAGGGCGTCGGTCTTCATGGGCGCCGTCAGCAGCAGCGTGCCGCCGGCATGCGGTACGCTGCGCTCCACCAGCAGCTGCCAGGCACGCCCGCCCGCATAGGGGAAACGCAGGTTCGACAGCGGCCAGCGCACTTCCATGCTGTAGCCGTCGGGCAGCAGCTTGACGGCCGCCTCGAGCGGAAAGTCGGGACCCAGGTCGGATTCGTCGTCGTCGGCGCGGTACACGCCGTCGCTCACGACGCCCGCCGTGTTGATGCGTACGAACTGGGCGGCGCGCCCGTGGCCCACCGGGTCGATCCAGAGGCCGATGAAGTCCTGGTCCAGGCCGACCTTGTCGCGCCGCGCCAGCGAGCCGCGCAAGGCCGCCGGCGCCGTGTCCCAGGCGCGGATGGCGAACACCAGGGCATGCTCGTCGATCAGCAGCTGGACCGTGGTGCGCAGGGTCGACGGCAGCGGATTGCCGTCGCGCGGCTGGTGCTTGTGGAAGTCGTCGTGGACGGGCGCGCCTTGCCAGGCCGGGTCGTCCAGCGCCCCGTCGATGCGCGGCGTGTCGGCCTGCGCGATGCGCACCGCGCGCAGGCCTTGCTCGGCGGCGGCAACAGGCAACGACAGGCAAAACAACAGGACTAGGAAGGTTCGAAGCACGCGCATGTTCACGGCGAATCGCATCAGGACGACGGTCATAGCTTGCCATAAGCCAACAGGGCGGCAAGTGTAACACGCGCGTTGTAAAAAATGAAACGTTTCTCCGTACGTTAGCTGAGCATTGCTAACCGTTGATTTGTCAGACGCAAACAGGTCCAGATGCGCTGCGGCCACCCGACATTCTTTACGATTTTCAATCGCGCGTGGTTGCGCAGGCTGTCTTTTGAGCTACCATCGGTATTCGTTCTCCATCACCCGGCTGTTTCAATTTTTCACTGTCCGCGAGACTTGATGAACGCACCACCAGCCTTGGATCAGACCGCTTCAGATAGTGTGCGCTCACTATCACTTGAACTGCTGTTGAGCAATTTGCCCGGCGCGGCCTACCGTTGCCGCAACGATGGCGATTGGACCATGGAGTTCGTCAGCGACGGTGTGGAGAAGCTCACCGGCTATTCGGCTGCCGCCTTCACTTCCCGTCCAGGCCTGTCCTTCGCCAGCATCATCCATCCGGATGACCGCGCCGGCGTGCAGCGCACCATCGCCGCCGCGCTGGCGAATGACCGTCACTTCCAGCTCACCTACCGGATCCGCTGCGCCTGCGGCACCGAGAAATGGGTGTGCGAACAGGGCGCGCTCAGCCCCCACGGCGACGGCAGCATCCTCGAAGGCTTCATGTCCGACTTCACGCCCATCAAGCAGGCCGACATGATGGTGATGGAACAGGCTTCCTTCCTGCAGCGGGCGCGCGACGCCATCATCGCCATGGACATGCATTCGCGCATCACCTACTGGAACCACGGCGCCGAGCGCCTGTACGGCTGGAGCGCCCAGGATGCGCGCGGCAAGAAGTTCTGCGAGCTGCTGTGCGACGACCTGGCCGCCTACCAGGGCGCCTACGAATGCACCCTGGCCGACGGCGAATGGTCGGGCGAGCTGACCCACGTGCGCAGCGACGGCTCGGCGGTCGATATCGACGCCCGCTGGACCCTGCTGGCGCCCGACGACGCGCTCGGCGCCGGCCAGAAGATCCTGGTGATCGGCGCCGACATCAGCGAGCGCAAGCACAACGAAGCCAAGATCTTCCGGCTCGCCTTCTTCGACCCGCTGACCGACCTGCCGAACCGCGCCAACCTGCTCGACCACCTGCGCCGCGCCCTGCTCGGCAGCGCGCGCACGCGCAAATGCGGGGCCCTGATGTTCTGCGACCTCGACAACTTCAAGTTCCTCAACGACACGCAAGGCCATGCGGCCGGCGACATGCTGCTGCAGGCGGTGGCGCGGCGCCTGGAGCACTGCGTGCGCGAGGCCGACATGGTGGCGCGCCTGGGCGGCGACGAATTCGTGATCCTGATCCAGCCGCTCGAAGACACGCGCGAAGGCGCCGCGGCCCAGGCCGAGACGGTGGCGGCGAAGGTGGTGGCCGCCATGGCCGCGCCCTTCCAGCTGGGCGAGTTGAACTACACGCTCTCGGTCAGCGTCGGCGTCGCCACCCTGTGCGGCACCAGCGACACGGTGGAATCGACCTTGCGCCAGGCCGACGCCGCGATGTACCAGGCCAAGGCCTCCGGGCGCAACACCTTCCGTTTCCACGACCCGGCCGTGCAGGCGGCCTGGTCGGCCCGGGCCCAGCTCGAGAACGGCTTGCGGCGGGCGCTGCGCAACAACGAATTCCTGCTGCATTACCAGCCCCAGCTGGACCGCGCCGGCCACGTGATCGGGGCCGAGGCCCTGCTGCGCTGGTGCCAGCCGAACGGCAAGATCCTGTACCCGGCCGAGTTCATCCGCGCGGCCGAAGAAAGCGGCCTGATCGTCGACATCGGCCGCTGGACCCTGCGCACCGCCTGCGCCGAGCTGGCGCGCTGGCAGAGCTCGCCGGAAACGGCGGGCCTGACGATGTCGGTCAACGTCAGCGCGCGCCAGTTCACCGAGCCCGATTTCGTGCCCATGCTGCAGCGCATCTTCGAACACACCGAAGTGCAGCCGTCGGGCCTCAAGCTCGAGCTGACCGAAAGCCTGGTGGTGAGCGACTTCACCCAGACCGCCAACACGATGGCCACCCTCAAGCGGCGCGGGCTGTCCTTTTCGCTGGACGACTTCGGCACCGGGTACTCGTCGCTGGCCTACCTGCGCAAGCTGCCGCTCGACCAGCTCAAGATCGACCACAGCTTCATGCGCGACGTGCTGACCGACCAGAACGACGCCTCGATCGTGCGCTCGATCATCGCGCTGGGCGACAGCCTGGGGCTGCAGGTGATTGCGGAGGGGGTGGAGACGCCGGGGCAGCGGCAGTTCCTGTCGGATGCGGGCTGCTACATCTACCAGGGCTTCCTGTACCAGCGGGCGATGAGTGCGGAGCACTTTACGCAGTATGCGAGGAGTCTCCATTGAGTTCATGCGGTAGCGGCACGCATGGAAACTTGGGTTCCCGCCTTCGCGGGAATGACGGTTTCACCGCTAACGTATGATTCGTCATTCCCGCGCAGGCGGGAACCCAAGTTCGCAGAGCAGCCGTAGCAATAAAAAAGCCCGCCAAAGCGGGCTTTCTCACATGCGGGAACCAGCAATCAGAACTTGTAGCCCACCGCCAGCACCACCGACACCGGATCCAGCTTCATCGCCTGGGTCTGACCGGTCGAGAAGCTGACATTGGTGCGCAGGTGCGCCTTGTTGACCGTGACGTCGCCGAACCAGCGCTCGTTGAAGTTCATCGCCACGCCGGCCTGCAGCGTGTAGGTGAACTTGTTGTCGATGCTGAAGGTCGTCGGCACATTGCTGCCCGGGTTGGTCACCGCGGTCATCTTGAACGAGCCGCGCTCCTTCATGAAGTAGGCATAGGTCGCGCCCACGCCCACGAACGGGCGGAATGGCGCGCTCGGCTGGAAGAAGCGGTACTGCAGGAACAGGGTCGGCGGCAGCGCCTGGACCGTGCCCAGCTCGCCGGTGCCGGCGATCGCGCCCGCGCCGTAGATGCGGTGCTTGTACGGGGTGCCCAGCGCCAGCTCGGTCGAGATGTTGTCGGTCAGGCCGTAGGCGAAGATCAGCACCGGCTGGGTGTCGCGGCCGACGTCGGCCTTGGTGCCCGGCAGGGCCGGCGCGCTGATGTCGCCACTCTCCACCTTCGGGGTCAGCTGGTTGATGCCGAACTTGGCGGTCAGCTGGCCTTTCGACTGGGCCGACGCGGTCGAGGCGCATGCCAGCGCTGCAGCCACACCCAGCATCGTCACGACGCTCTTGAAACGTACTTTCATTTTTTCTCCTGGTTTCTTGTGTGATGGCCCGCTCCGCATCGTGCCGATGGCGGGCGGGCCTGCCGCAGCCTTACAGCCAGCCCTTCACAGCCATGTCCTTCAGGACGTAGCGGGCAATCAGGTTGTTCTCGAACGGGGTCGGGTGGACCGAGTCGGCGAACATGTAGTGGCTCACATCACCTGCAACCGTGTTGTTGGCGGTGCAGACCAGCGAGGTGCCGCCCAGCGCATTCGTGCCGCAGGCCGGCGCGCTGACGTTGGTCAGGCCGTACGGGGCCGGGTTCTTCACCTGGTCGTTCGAGACCCAGTACAGGTCGACGTACAGGATGCGTGGATCGTCGGCGCCCAGGCCGTTCTTCAGCTGGGTGTTGAAGGCGTTGATCATGGCGGTCACCAGTTGCTGGATCTCGACCGGACGCGACTTGGCAGCCGGGGTGCTGGCGACGTCGGGCAGGTTGGCCACGACCACGAACTTGGCGCCTTTGCCGACCAGCTCGTTGCGTACCATCGCGGCCATCTGGGCGCCGGCGGTGCCGAGCTCGGTGACCATGCGGGCGGCGTTGGCGGTGGCGTAGTCGCCGGCGGCCTTGGTGCCGGCGGTGGTGCCGTCGGCCTGGGCCTTGGCGACCATCGGGCCGTACACGGCCGGCGAAGCGACAGCCTGGTTGCCAGGCTGGGTGGCGGCGGCCGTGACGGCGGCCTGCACCACGCTGGCGTCGGTCTTGCCCGGGCGGGCGTTCTCGGTGGCGATCGCCAGGCCGATGGCCTGGGCGGCGGTCTGCGGGTTGGTCGCGCCGGCCGCCAGCTGCATGGTCAGCGAGGTGGCGAAGGCTTGCGCGCCCGCGGTGGTGCCGGCGGTCTGGATCGCGGCCATCTGCATCAGCACGTCGTTACCGCCGGACAGGATGGTCACCAGTTCGGTGCCGGTGAACTTGCCGCCGGTCTTGGCGAGGTGGTTGGCGATCTGGCCGGTGAGCGGCAGGGTCATCTCGCCGATCGGCGAGCCGGTGGCCTTGTTGCCCGGGCCGACCGGGTTGGTCACGCGCGAGCCGCCCTGGGCGTAGTTGAAGCAGTTCGCGTGGTTGGTGATCGGTACGTTCAGACCCAGGCTCGCGTCGCCTTCGAGGCCGGTCTGGGCGGCGCACGGCGCCGGCAATCCAAGCTGGGCAGCCATGAAGTCGAGCCAAATCTTGCCGGTCAGGTCGGGATGCTTGGCAGTGCTGTCGCCATTGATGGTGAACTTGCCGCCGCCTGCCGCCTTGACCGCGCCCACCGAATAGGTGCCGACGTCAGACAGGCTGTCGCCGAAGGACACTTGCTGGCTGAAGGTGGTCTTTTGCGTTTGGTCGCCGCCGGCGGGGCTGCTGCCGCCGCACGCCGTCAGCAACGCTGCCGTCAACAGGGCAAGCGCGAGTTTGGTTTGACGCATTGTGTCTCCTAACGATGGTTATTATTGAAACGAACGCCCGTGCTATTCGTATCACAACTAATATGCCAGTGTTCAGTTCGCTTGTATAGCGAATCCTTGCAATTTCGTAACTTTTTACACCCTGTGCAACAAGGGAATAAATGCGAAAAAGGGAGGCGATTATAGCGTTCTCATGCGTAGTGAAAGAAGCACTATTTCGCACGCGTGTGCCGCCATGACATGGCGCTTTGCGCCATGTCATGAGGATGATCTAGGCCCCCGGCTGGCGGTTGAGCAAACCGTGCACGATGCCGGTCGAACCGTGGGCTGCGCGGCGCAGCCGGTCGTTGACGCCCAGCCAGGCGCCGTCCTTGGGCGGGGCCTCGACCAGGATCACGTCGGCGCCCTGCCCGTCCATGGCGCGCAAGGCCGCGTACAGCGCATGGGCGAAGCCGTCCGGCGTAGCCGGCAGGCGCAGCGCCGCGTGGGTCGGCGGCATGTCGGTGTAGTGGATCAGGGCCACCTTGCGGCCGGCCTGCGCCAGCTCGGCCAGGGTGGCGCGCAGCACGGCGCTGTCCTGCATCGCCACCGGGGTGTGCGGCGCGTAATGCGATTCCAGGGTGCCCGAGGCGCGCGGCGCGGCGGCGTCGGGCGCGGCCGGCATCCGGTCGATCACGGCGGCGATGGCATCCGCGCCAATGTGACCGGGACGCAGCAGCACCGGGCCGTGCGTGGCCAGGCGCGACAGGTCGACGATGGTCGATTCGATGCCCACCTGCGAGGCGCCGCCGTCCAGCACCAGGGCCACGGAGCCGTCGGCGCCGAATTCGTCGCGCACGTGCTGGGCCAGGGTCGGGCTGACGTGGCCGAACTTGTTGGCCGAGGGCGCGGCCACGCCGCCGCGGCCGCCCTTGAAGGCGCGCAACAGGGCGATCGCCACCGGGTGCGAGGGACAGCGCAGGCCCACCGTATCCTGGCCGCCGCTGACGGCGTCCGGAATGTTGGCGGCGCGCTTCAGGATCATGGTCAGCGGGCCCGGCCAGAAAGCGTCGGCCAGCGCCTGGGCTTCCTGCGGGATGTCGGTGGCCCAGTAGTCGAGCGCCGCGCCGGGCGCCAGGTGCACGATCACCGGGTGATCCTGGGGACGGCCCTTGGCGGCGTAGATGGCGGCCACCGCGGCCGGGTTTTCGGCGTCCGCACCGAGGCCGTACACGGTCTCGGTCGGGAAGGCGACCAGCGCGCCCTGCTCGAGGGCAAGCGCGGCCGCGTCGATCGCGGCCTGGTCGATGGTGTGCTGCCCCATGGTCACTCCGGAATGCCCAGGATGAGGCAAGCCTGGCGCAGGCTGTCCTGCGCCTGCGCCAGGGTCGGCGCCACAAACGTGACGTGGCCCATCTTGCGGCCGCGGCGCGGGTCGTCCTTGCCGTACAGGTGCAGGTTGGCGCCCGGCAGCGCCAGGACCTTGTCCCAGGCCGGCTCGCGCGCCTCATCGCTGTTCCCCTCGAACCAGACGTCGCCCAGGATGTTGAGCATGACGGCGGGCGAATGCTGGCGCACGTCGCCCAGCGGCAGGCGCGCCATCGCGCGCACCTGCTGCGCGAACTGGCTGGTGATGCAGGCGTCGATGGTGTAGTGGCCGCTGTTGTGCGGACGCGGGGCCATCTCGTTGACCACCAGGCCGCCATCCTGCAGCACGAAGAACTCGATGCACAGCACGCCCACGTAACCCAGTTCGGCGACGATGGCGCGCGCCGCGTCCTGGGCCTGTTTGGCGCAGGACGCGGACACGTTCGGTCCCGGCACGGTGGTGGTGAACAGGATGCCGTCGCGGTGCACGTTCTCGGCGATCGGGTAGACCACCGAGGCGCCGTCCGCGCCGCGCGCGGTGAGAACGGAAACCTCGTAGGCCAGCGGCAGCATCTTCTCGAGCAGGCAGGTCACGCCTTTCAGCTCATCGAAAGCGGCGCGCACGTCCTCGCGCGAGCGCACGCGGACCTGGCCCTTGCCGTCGTAGCCCATGCGCACGGTCTTGAGAATGCCCGGCAGCAGGTCGTCGCCGATGGCGTCGATGTCGGCGTGCGAGGCGATGGTCTTGTGCGGCGCCGGCATCACGCCGGATTTCGCTGCGCAGTCGACGAAGAAGCGTTTTTCGAGAATGCGGTCCTGGGCGATCGACACGCAGCTTGCGGCGGGCGCCACGAAGCTGCGCCCGCCCAGCCAGGCCATGCTGTCGGCCGGGACGTTCTCGAATTCGGTGGTGATGGCGACGCACTGCTGTGCCAGTTCGGCAAGGCCCGCGGCGTCGCTGTAGCCTGCAGGGATCAGGCGTTCGGCAACCTGCCCGGCCGGGCAGTCCTGCGCCGGCTCGAGCACGGCGACCTTGTAGCCCATCGCCTGGGCGGCGTGGGCGAACATGCGGCCGAGCTGGCCGCCGCCCATCACGCCCAGCCAGGCCGACGGATTGGCGGATGGGAGAAACGGATCACTCATGCGTCAACACGGGAAGCGTCATGGCCTGGGCCGCCGCGGTCTGCTCGGCGCGGAAGGCCAGCAGGCGCTGGGTCAGGGCATCGTCGGTCGCGGCCAGGATCGCCACGGCGGTCAGGGCCGCGTTGGCGGCGCCGGCTTCGCCGATGGCGAAGGTCGACACCGGCACGCCTTTCGGCATCTGTACGATCGACAGCAGCGAATCCTCGCCACGCAGGTACTTGGACGGCACCGGCACGCCGAGCACCGGCACGATGGTCTTGGCGGCCACCATGCCCGGCAGGTGGGCGGCGCCCCCTGCCCCGGCGATGATGGCGCGCAGGCCGCGCTCGCGCGCGGTCTCGGCATAGGTGAACATCTCGTCCGGCATGCGGTGCGCGGAGATCACCTGCGCCTCGAAAGGCACGCCGAACTGCTTGAGGACATCGACGGCGTTCTTCATCACGTCCCAGTCCGACGAGGAACCCATGATCACGCCGACCAGCGGTTTTGCTTGTTCCGTCATCGCTCAGGCCTTCAGCTTTTCGCCGGTCAGGCGTTCGATGGCTTCGAAATACTTGGCCTGGGTTTTCTCGATCACGTCCTGCGGCAGCGCCGGGGCCGGGGCGGTCTTGCCCCAGTCGGTCAGGGTTTCCAGGTAGTCGCGCACGAACTGCTTGTCGAAGGAAGGCGGCGACATGTCCGGCGCGTAGGAGTCGGCCGGCCAGAAGCGCGAGGAATCGGCGGTCAGCACTTCGTCCATCAGGTGCAGGACGCCGTTGTCGTCCAGGCCGAATTCGAACTTGGTGTCGGCGATGATGATGCCGCGGGTGGCGGCGTATTCGGCGGCGGCGGTGTAGAGCTGGATGCTGACGTCGCGCATCTTGGCGGCGAGTTCCTTGCCGATGCGGTGTTCCATCTCTTCGAAGGAGATGTTTTCGTCGTGTTCGCCGATGTCGGCCTTGGCGGCCGGGGTGAACAGCGGCTGCGGCAGCTTGTCGGCCTGGCGCAGGCCGCTTGGGAGCTGGATACCGCAGATGGCGCCGTTTGCCTGATAGTCCTTCCAGCCCGAGCCGATGATGTAGCCGCGCACGACGGCTTCGACCAGGATCGGCTTGAGGCGCTTGGCCACGACGGCGCGGCCGCGCACCTGCTCCACTTCGTTCGGCGCCACGACGGATTCCGGCGCCACGCCGGTCAGGTGGTTCGGCACGATGTGGCCGAGCTTCTCGAACCAGAAGTCGCTCATCTGGTTCAGCACCATGCCCTTGCCCGGGATCGGCTCGTTCATGACCACGTCGAAGGCCGACAGGCGGTCGGTGGTGACGATCAGGATCTTGTCGTCGCCGACGGCGTAGTTGTCGCGCACTTTGCCGCGGCCGAGCAGTGGCAGGGACTGGATAGTGGATTCGTAGAGGCTGTTCATAGAAGGGATATCAGGGAAACAGTGCCGGCGATTGGGGCGCCGGTGTGGGGTGTTCAGGCCTGGAAAGCCTGCTGAATGCGTAATTTTACGTCAATTCCACGCACCCCATCGTTACCCCCGCGAAGGCGGGGGCCCAAGTTTGCCGGCGTCGCGATGCTGTGAGAGCTTGCCGCTATGCTGCGAACTTGGGTTCCCGCCTGCGCGGGAATGACGGATCCGGGGCGCGGGACGAATCTCGCTGCACATGCCTGCAAGCAAAACAGGCACGCGCGGACAGTCTTACTGAACGATCTGCGCCAGCTCGCCGGCCTTGTAGCGCTCGGCCATCTTGTCCAGCGGGATCGGCTTGATCTTGCCCGCCTGGCCTTCGCAGCCGAAGGACAGGTAGCGCGCCTTGCACACTTCCATCGCCGCTTCGCGCGCCGGCTTCAGGTAGTCGCGCGGGTCGAATTTCGACGGGTTCTGGAACATGTACTTGCGGATCGCGGCCGTCATCGCCAGGCGGATGTCGGTGTCGATATTGATCTTGCGCACGCCGTGCTTGATGCCTTCCTGGATCTCTTCGACCGGGACACCATAGGTTTCCTTCATGTCGCCGCCGAATTCGCGGATGATGGCCAGCAGTTCCTGCGGCACCGACGACGAGCCGTGCATCACCAGGTGGGTGTTCGGGATGCGGGCGTGGATTTCCTTGATGCGGTCGATCGCCAGGATGTCGCCGGTCGGCTTGCGGGTGAACTTGTAGGCGCCGTGCGAGGTGCCGATCGCGATCGCCAGCGCGTCGCACTGGGTTTTTGCGACGAAGTCGGCGGCCTGCGCCACGTCGGTCAGCAGCTGTTCGCGGGTCATGGTGCCGTCCGCGCCGTGGCCGTCTTCCTTGTCGCCCTTCATGGTTTCCAGCGAACCCAGCACGCCCAGCTCGGCTTCGACGGTCACGCCGATCGAGTGCGCGAACTTGACGACTTCCTTCGAGACTTCGACGTTGTACTCATACGAAGCGACCGACTTGCCGTCGGCTTCCAGCGAGCCGTCCATCATCACCGAGGTGAAGCCCGAACGGATCGCGGCCATGCAGACCGCCGGCGACTGGCCGTGGTCCTGGTGCATGACGACCGGGATGTGCGGATAGGCTTCGACGGCGGCGTCGATCAGGTGGCGCAGGAAGGCTTCGCCTGCGTACTTGCGGGCGCCGGCCGAGGCCTGCATGATCACCGGCGCGTTGACCGCGTCGGCGGCGGCCATGATGGCCTGCACCTGCTCCAGGTTGTTGACGTTGAATGCCGGCAGGCCATAACCGTGTTCGGCGGCGTGGTCCAGCAGTTGACGCATTGATACGAGTGCCATGGGTTTACTCCCAAACAATTAAGAAACTAGTTCGTCCAGCTCGCCGACACGCACGATCTTGAGCGCGTTGGTGCCGCCGGCCTGCCCCATCGGCGAGCCCCAGGTGACCACGATCAGGTCGCCCTTGCGGACCATGCCTTCGCGGATCAGGACTTCTTCGGCGCGGCGCAGCACGGCGTGGCTGCCGCCTTCCTGCAGCAGGTGGAATGCTCGCACGTTGCGGTACAGGGACGCCTTGCGCTGCGTCGCCTGCAGTGGGGTCAGGGCGAAGATCGGCGTGTCGATCGAATGACGGCTCATCCACAGGGCGGTCGAGCCCGATTCGGTGAGGGCCACGATGGCTTTCACGCGCAGGTGGTGCGCGGTGAACAGGGTGCCGTAGGCGATCGACTGGTCGATGCGGGTGAATTGGACGTTGAGGAAATCGGCGTCGAGCTTGTTGTATTCCGAATTTTCCGCCTCGAGACAGATGGCGGCCATCATCTCGACCGTTTCGACCGGGTACTTGCCCGATGCGGTTTCGGCCGAGGTCATGACGGCGTCGGTGCCGTCCAGCACGGCGTTGGCCACGTCCGAGACTTCGGCGCGGGTCGGCACGGCGTTGACGATCATCGACTCCATCATCTGGGTCGCGGTGATGGCCAGCTTGTTCGAGGCGCGCGCCATCTGGATCATGCGCTTCTGCAGCGCCGGCACGGCGGCGTTGCCGACTTCGACCGCCAGGTCGCCGCGGGCGACCATGATGCCGTCGGAGGCGTCGAGGATTTCCTGCAATACCGGAATGGCTTCGGCGCGCTCGATCTTGGCGATCATCATCGGCTTGTGGCCGTAGGGTTCGCCGGCGATATTGGCCAGCTGGCGCGCCATTTCCATGTCGGTGGCGTTCTTCGGGAAGGAAATGGCCAGGTAGTCGGCCTGGAAGCTCATCGCGGTCTTGATGTCTTCCATGTCCTTGGCGGTCAGGGCCGGCGCGGTCAGGCCGCCGCCCTGGCGGTTGATGCCCTTGTTGTTCGACAGCTCGCCGCCGACCTTGACCGTGGTGCAGATCTCGTGGCCCACGACCTTGTCGACGACCAGCACGATCAGGCCGTCGTTGAGCAGCAGCTTGTCGCCCGGCTTGACGTCGCGCGGCAGCGCCTTGTAGTCGAGGCCCACGCGGTCCTGGTTGCCCAGTTCGCCGTTTTCGCCCCAGCGCGCGTCCAGGATGAACTTGTCGCCATTGTTCAGGAAGATCTTGCCCTCTTCAAACTTGCCGACGCGGATCTTCGGCCCCTGCATGTCGGCCATGATCGCCACTTCGGTGCCGCATTCGGCGGCGGCGCGGCGCACCAGCGCGGCGCGGTCGATGTGGTCCTGGGCCTTACCGTGCGAGAAGTTCAGGCGCACGACGTCGACGCCGGCCCGGATCATTTTCACGAGAATGTCGAAGTCGGTCGATGCAGGGCCGATGGTGGCGACGATCTTGGTGGCGTTGTACAGGGGGCGCACGGGTTGCATGTGTTGGAATCCTTGATTCTGAAATGAGAAGCGCAGCCTCGGGGCTGCGCTGGATATCACTGGGCGTTACGCTGGAGCAGGATCTCGACTGCCGGCAGGGTTTTCCCTTCGAGGAACTCGAGGAAGGCGCCGCCGCCGGTGGAGATGTAGCCGATCTGGTCGCCGATGCCGTACTTGGCGATCGCGGCCAGGGTGTCGCCGCCGCCGGCGATCGAGAAGCCTTCCGACCTGGCGATGGCCATGGCCAGGGTCTTCGTGCCTTCGGCGAACTGGTCGAACTCGAACACGCCCACCGGGCCGTTCCAGACGATGGTGCCGGCCTGGGCCACCTGGGCCGCCAGGGTGGCGGCGGTCTTCGGACCGATGTCCAGGATCATGTCGTCATCCGC
Source organism: Massilia sp. DD77 (assembly GCF_036961685.1). NCBI lineage: Bacteria > Pseudomonadati > Pseudomonadota > Betaproteobacteria > Burkholderiales > Oxalobacteraceae > Massilia > Massilia sp. DD77. The sequence continues at coordinate 126,849 of NZ_JBAMDH010000010.1, read as the reverse complement.
CACATCCGCCACGTCCTTGACGGTGGCGGCGGCGCCCGGGCTGAATTCCTTGGCGCACACCACGTCCACGGGGATCGGCACCTGCGCGCCGCGCGCGGCCATCATGTCGATGATGGACTTGGCTTCGCCGACCAGGTCGTTCTCGACCAGCGACTTGCCGATGTTCAGGCCGACGGCCTTCATGAAGGTGTTGGCGATGCCGCCGCCGACGATCAGGTTATCCACCTTGCCCGCCAGGCTCTGCAGGATCGACAGCTTGCTCGAGACCTTGGAGCCGGCCACGATGGCCAGCAGCGGACGCTTCGGCTGGCCCAGGGCCTTGCCCAGCGCATCCAGCTCGGCCGCCAGCAGCGGACCGGCCGCGACGACCGGGGCGAACTTGGCGATGCCGTGGGTGGTGGCTTCCGCGCGGTGCGCGGTGCCGAAGGCGTCGTTGACGTAGACGTCGCACAGCTTGGCCATCTTCTGGGCCAGTTCGTCGCTGTTCTTCTTCTCGCCCTTGTTGACGCGGCAGTTTTCCAGCAGCACCACCTGGCCCGGCGCGACATCCACGCCGTCGACCCAGTCCTGCTTCAGCTCGACCGGCTGGCCCAGCAGCTCGGACAGGCGCGCGGCGACCGGCGCCAGGCTGTCTTCCGGCTTGAACTCACCCTCGGTCGGACGGCCCAGGTGCGAGGTCACCATCACCGCGGCGCCGGCCGTCAAAGCGGCCTGGATCGCCGGCACCGAGGCGCGGATGCGCGTATCTTCGGTGATCTTGCCCGCATCGTCTTGCGGCACGTTCAGGTCAGCACGAATGAAAACGCGCTTGTTTTTCAGCGCATCGCGGTCGATCAGGTCTTGCAGACGGGTGAAGCGGAGAACGGCATCCATTGGTCAGCAGTGAGATAGTGGAAAAAACGACATTGTACATTAGGCGGAGGGACCGAAAACGTGCAGGACACGCAACAATGTAAACACGGCCATGCCGAACACGATGGTCAGCAGCATGCTGCGGCGCCAGAGATAAAATCCGAGCGCGGCCGCCCCGGCCAGCAGCTTCGGGTTCGCCAGCGCCAGCTGGACCTGTCCCTGGCCATCGACCAGGATGTCCGGCGCGACGATCGCCACCAGCGCGCAGGCCGGCGCGTAGCGCAGCATTTCCTGCACCCGCGGCGGGATGCTGACGCGGTGCCCGATCATCCAGAACGAGCTGCGGGTGGCGGCGGTGGCCACGCACAGCACCCCGATGACGGCCCACATTTCCCAGTCACTCATGGCGCGCCTTCCGTTTGGTGAAGGTTTCCTCGATAAACATGGCGGTCACCATGCCCACCACCACCGCGAGCAGCAGGCCCAGCTTGTAGGGCAGCCCGTAGGCCAGCACGGACACCACCCCGGCCACGATCACGCCGCACAGGGCGGCGTGATTGATAATCAGCGGCACCATGATGCACAGGATGGCCAGGGTGCCGGCAAAGCCCAGTCCCCACTCGGTCGGGACCGCGCTGCCCAGGAAGATGCCGGCCAGCGAACCGATCTGCCAGGCGAACCAGTTCGGGTACATCAATCCCTTCAGGTAGGACAGCTTGCCGGGCGCCGGCGCGGAAGTCGGGTAGCGCTGCAGGAACATCGCCACCGTCAAGTCACCGGAGATATAGCCCAGGCAAAAGCGCTGCTTCCAGGGCAGGTGGGCGAAATGCGGGCCCAGCAGGGCCGAAAAGATGACGAAGCGCAGGTTGACCACCAGGGCGGTGGCGAAGATGACCCAGATCGGGGCCTGGGCGGCGATCAGGGGAAGCGAGGCCAGCTGGGCGGAACCGGCGAATACCAGCAGGGTCATGCCGCTGGCCTGCCACACGCTCAGCCCGCTCTTGACCATCGCGATGCCGACCACGATGCCCCAGGCGCCGATGCCGAACAGGGTCGGCATTCCGGCCTTGACGCCTTCGCGCCAGGCGTCGCGGTCGGGCGCGTCATACGCGGCGATGGCCGGGCCCGATGGGTCGCCCGCATTCATGTGGTGATCCTGCAACATCCCGGCAGGACGAATGCGGCGGCAGGCTTGAAACGATCGGGCATGAAACGCATCTGGAGAGTGGCACGGGGCATGGCGCGGCGCGGTCATGCTCGATTTGATCAGTTAGTTATTTTAACGGCCATTTCGGCAATGGGGGCAATCCGTTAGAATCCTGTCTTTGCCAAACTTGCCTGACGGAGAGAACAGATGAACCAAAAGACGATGCCCGTGGTGGAACTCGAGGCCAAAGACCTGCCGGCATACTGCCCGAATCCGGCAATGCCGCTGTGGTCCTCGCACCCGCGCGTCTTCCTCGACTTCGACCACCACGGCGAAGCCAAGTGCCCGTATTGCGGCACCCAGTACCGCCTGGCTCCGGGCACCGTGCTGAAGCACCACTAATCCCATCCGCGGCGCGCCTTCGCGCCGCTTCTCCATGGATTACCGTGCTCCCTCGTGGCTTCCGGGTGGCCACCTGCAGACCATCTACCCGGCCACCTGCCTCGCCAAACCGAAGGTGCCCTACCGGCGCGAGCGCTGGCACAGCCATGACGGCGACTTCATCGACGTCGATTTCGTGGACGGCCAGCCCGGCAAGCCGCTGGTGGTGCTGTTCCACGGCCTGGAAGGTTCCTCGCACAGCCACTACGCGCGCAGCCTGATGGCCGCGCTGCAGGCGCGCGGCTGGTCGGGCGCGGTGCCGCATTTCCGCGGCTGCTCGGGCGAGCCGAACCTGGCGCCCCGCTTCTACCACTCGGGCGACGCCCACGAAGTCGACTGGATCGTGCGCAAGCTGCGCGCGCGCCACCAGGGCGTGCTGTACGCGGCCGGCGTCTCGCTGGGCGGCAACGCCCTGCTGCGCTGGCTGGGCGAATCGGGCCATGGCGCCGAGATCGTCGACGCCGCCTGCGCCGTCTCGGCCCCGCTCGACCTGGCGCGCGGCGGCGAAGCGCTATCCTCGGGCTTCAACATGGTCTATACCCGCATGTTCCTGCAGACGCTCAAGCCCAAGTGCCTGGCCAAGCTGGAACAGTTCCCGGGCCTGTTCGACCGCGAAGCCCTGCTGCGCGCGCGCGATTTATATGCCTTCGACAACGTCGTGACGGCGCCGCTGCACGGCTACCGCGACACCGACGACTACTGGCACCGCGCCAGCGCCCGCCACGTGCTGGACGCGATCACGGTGCCGACCCTGGTGCTGAACGCCCGCAACGATCCCTTCCTGCCGGGCGCGCACCTGCCGCACAGCGCGTCAAGAGCCGTGACCCTGGAGTATCCGGAGCACGGCGGCCACGTCGGCTTCGCCGCCGGCCCCTTCCCGGGACGGATCGACTGGCTGCCGCAAAAAATCCTGCATTTCTTCGACGGGCTTGCCGCAAGCCGCGCGCCGGAAGCGGTGCAACTGTGCGATGCTGGTTAACGCTATGGACGACATCGTTAAACAGGCAATGGCCAAGTGGCCGAACGTGCCGCACTGCTATGGCTGGCTGGCGCTGGATGCGCGCGGCGGCTGGCGCATGCGCGACGAGGCGGCCCAGCGCGCCCATGCGCCGGGCGACCGGCTGACCAATCCGGCCCTGGTGGGCTTCATCAACCGCAACTACCTGCGCGACGAGCGCGGCAACTGGTATTTCCAGAACGGGCCGCAGCGCGTCTACATCAACCTGGAAGCCACGCCCTTCATCGCGCGCACCGATCCGCAACAGGGTTTGATGCTGCAGACGGGGCAGGCGCTCGCCGCGGTGGACAAGGTGTTCTTGCTGGATTCGGGCGCGCTGGTGTTCCAGGGCGGCGAGGTGGTGGCGCAGCTGGACGACCGCGATGTGGCGCAGGTGCTGGCGCTGCTGGAGCTGGATGGCAAGCCGGCCTCGGACGAGGCGGTGATGGCGTGGCTGGAGAACGGCGGCGGGGAGCTGGTGCTGCCGTGGAATGGCCGCCGGATCGTGATCGAGCGCCTCGGCGCCGGTGAAGCCCCACAGCGCTTCGGTTATAACGGCACCCCGGCTCCGTGATGCCAAGCGGTGGAATGAACGCTGCTTGAACGCGTGGACGTTTGTATTTCAGGCCGCTGGCCTGAAATACCCCGTCCACCCTACGGATAAACCACCACTGCTCGCTGTAGGGTGGACGGCTCTGCCGTCCACGCGCTCAACCACCCCACGCATAGCCGCGCCGCGATCACCGCTCCTTCTCTTCTTCCTTCTCCGCCTTCTGGCGCGCCTGCAATTCACGCTCGCGCGCATCGATCACGGCCTGGTCGTAGAAGGACACATCGCCCGCCTTGCGCGCCAGGTTCAGCTGGTCGACCGCGGCCGGGAGCGCGCCGGCCAGCACATAGGATTCGGCCAGCGCCATGTGCTGCAGCGCGATCCTGCCCTGCTTCGCATAGGTCTTGGCCAGCAAGTCGTGCAGCTTCGGCTCTTCGCGGTACTGCTGGGCCTGGTCGCGCAGGAAGCGCGCGGCTTCGTCCAGCTTGCCGGCGGCCACCAGGACCTCGGCGTACTGGTGGGCGATGGCGCGCGAGAGCGGGAAGCGCTGGCGCGCCTGCTCCGCTTCCTGCACCGCCTGCTGCAGCACCTCGGGCGGCTGGCCCTGGGCCATCTTGATCTCGAGTGACAGACTGGCAAAGATGCTGGCCCCGTCGCCGACATTCGAGGCGGTGCTGAACACGCCCTCGCGCGGCTTGACGGTGGCGCGCGCCTTGTCGAGCCAGCTTTGGGCGCCGGCCAGGTCGCCCTGGCGCAGCGCCAGGTAGGCCAGGCCGTACTGGGCGCCGGCCTGCTGCTGGCGGTGCTGTTCCTTGAGCTGGGTCTCGAAGGCCGTCTTCGCTTCGCGCCGCCCCTGTTCGCTCGGGTCCTGCAGCACCCGCGTACGGGCCCGCACCAGGTGGAAGTCGAGGCTGTCGACGCGCTGCTTCTTGGGCATCTCGCGGATGCGCGCCTGCATGTCGGTGATGCGCTCCTGGGTCAGCGGGTGGCTGCTCAGGTTGCTCAAGCCCGCCGGCAGTTCGCCATACAGCTTGCTCGCGCTTTGCAGGCGCCGGAAGAAAGCCACGATGCCGGTGGTGTCGTAGCCGCCCTTCTCCATGATCTGGAAACCGACGCGGTCGGCCTCGCGCTCGGCGTCGCGGCTGAAGTTCAGCTGGCGCTGGATGGCCAGGCCCTGGCCGCCCATCAGCACCCCCATCGCGGCGTCGGAACTGGCCTTGGCCGCCAGCGCCGCCAGGATCATCGCCGCCAGCGGCAGCAGTACGTCCTGCTTCTGCTGGCCCAGCATGCGCGCGATGTGGCGCTGCGACACGTGGCCGATCTCGTGCGACATCACGCCGGCCAGTTCGGACTCGGTCTGGGCCGCGATGATCAGGCCCGAGTGCGCGCCGATGAAGCCGCCGGGCAGCGCGAAGGCGTTGAGGGCGGCGTCGCGCACGGCGAAGAACTGGAAATCGGCATTGGTCTCGCCGCGCGCGCCGGGCACGACGGTGACGAGGGCGTTGCCGAAGTTGTTCAGGTATTCGGAGATGACCTCGTCGTCGAGGTAATCGCGGTCGCGCCGGATGTCGCGCATGATTTCCTCGCCCAGCTTGCGCTCGACCACGGGCGACAGGTCGCCGCGCGCGGTGTCGCCGAGCGTGGGCAGGCGGGTGCTGTCGGATTTCTGGAGCGGTTCGGCCGGCGCCGCAATGGCGAACGCGGCCGACGTACAGAGGGCCAGGACAGTCAATGCGGGGCGCCAGCGGCGCGCTTTGGCTGGTCGGGAACGTAGTTTCACGATGCTATGATAACCCTATCCGCGCGCAACTTGCTGCCCTGCGAAACACTTTGTTACCCCCCATTATCGACCTGACAATGACGACCGAGACCCCGACCGCAGACCATCTGACCCACTTCGACGCCACCGGCCAGGCCCACATGGTCGACGTCGGCGCCAAGCAGGATACCCACCGCATCGCGGTCGCGGCCGGCACCATCCGCATGAAGCCGGAGACCCTGGCGCTGATCATGTCGGGCACGGCCAAGAAAGGCGACGTGATCGGCATCGCGCGTATCGCCGCCATCATGGCCTCGAAGCGCACCAGCGACCTGGTGCCGCTGTGCCATCCGCTGCCGATCACCAAGGTGGCGGTGGATTTCGAGATCGACGAAGCAGCCAGCAGCGTGCACTGCCGCGCCCAGGTCGAGACCATCGGCAAGACCGGGGTGGAGATGGAAGCCCTCACCGCGGTGCAGGTCGGCCTGCTGACCATCTACGACATGTGCAAGGCGGTCGACCGCGGCATGGTCATGACGAATGTGCGCGTGCTGGAGAAGCACGGCGGCAAGAGCGGGGACTGGACCGCCCAGGTGTAAGGAAAGCAGCTTGCCGATTACGCGCGGCAAGGACGTCCTGCACTGGCCGGGTGCGCCGGGCTTTCCGGCCATGGTCCAGGTCTAGCAAGCGCCCCTGGCGGATCAGCCTTGTTCCCAGGGCGTGTACGCGAAGCCGTTGCCGATGACCCCGACCAGGCCGATCTTGTTTTCGGCGCTCTCGCTGATTCCGGCCAGCACCTGGGCGACGGTGGCCTTGTTCTGGTCGATCAGGCCGGTCCAGTAATCCCGGCCGCCGGCATCGGGCTCGCGGTGCAGGATGTTCTGGTAGAAGCGCGTTACGATCTCTGCGTTGGACAGACTGCCTCCATAGGACGTGACGCCCTCGGGCGCGGCCAGGAAACTGGCCGCCACGTCGGTCAGGTTGGCGCCCTTGTCCATGGCGTTGATCCAGTAGCCGAGTCCGCCCGCGTCCGGCGTGCGGTTGAAGGCGGCCTGATACAGGCGATAGGTTTGTCCGGCATTCCCTTCGATGTCGAGCGCCAGGGTGGCGTCGCTCAGGACGATGCGCTCGACGTTGATCAGCTTGCTCTGCGCGCCCTGCTTGTCGGTCAGCGTATAGGATTCGACCGGCGGATAGCGCGGGTCCGGATTGGCGGGCGCGACCACGGCCTTGATGCCGGCCTCGGCGCGCGTGACGGCCAGCTTGACGGTGTCGATGCCGCGGCCACCGTCGACGTTTTGCCGGTCGCCCAGCAGGGTCACCACGTCGTTCCCGTCGCCCGCTGCCACGCTCAGGCGGCCGCCCCCTCCCTTGAGCGCAATCACATCGTCGCCCTCGGCGGCGGCGATCACGACCTCGCTGTACAGGGTACCGGGCAACTCGATGCTGAACTCGTCGGCGCTGGTGGAGCCGCGGTACAGCAGCTCGTCGACCATTTCGCCGGTCTGGAGGAAGCTTGAGGTATTGCTGATGGTCTGGTAGCTGCCATCGTAATAGGCGACCCGGTAACCCGTCAGGGTGCCTTCCAAGCCGTCCGAGCCCGCGTAAATGTTATTACCCATGCGGAAATTGCCTTCGACAACGCTCGATTGCATGAACTTCTCGGCGGTGGTCGCCACGGTCGTGACAGCGCCGCGCGTTTCGCCGGATTCGTACACTTTGATGTCGCCGCTGATCGACAAAGTGACGTTGCCAAGATCCTTGTCGTAGTCCGGACTGGTAGACGGATACAAGGTTGCGATGCGGATGCCGTTGATTGTCAGGCCGCCCAACTGCGTGAGCGTCAGCGTCGAGCCGTCGAAGGCATAGTCGTATTCGAACTTGCCGCTCATGTTCATGCTCATCAGGCCGGGCTTGAGATACGTCATGCTGGTGGCGCTGCCGAAGCCGCGCGCCCCGCCCGGATTGTCCATCTTCACGCCGTAATACGTCTCGCTCGACCCGTCCGTGTAGTCCATGCGCAGGGTTTCGCCGTTCAGGTTCCAGGCGCTGAGCGAGGCGACTTCGCCGTCGCCGCCGATCGGATCGCCGACATCGACCCCACCGCCGGCGACGTTGTCGTTAAGGGCGTGGTTAGTGTCGACAACGGCTTGCGACAGTTTGATACGGACAATTGTCATGGGGCATCCTCGGTATCGCAGTACTGCAAGGGCAGCGCTGCATGATGAAAATAAACGCCCATTCTAAGCGGGTAGCCTGCCTGACAAGCTCGCCAATACTCACATCCGACACGGATCCGTGGCTTTCATACTAGGACAAGCGCGCTGGCAGCGGCAAGCCTTCCGCGACCGCCAGGCGCTCCATGGCGTCTTCGAGGATGACCCGGGCCTGCCCCGAGGCCCTGGCCAGCAGCGCATGCAGGTCGGCATCCTCGGGATTGCGCGAGGCGCACTGGACGCTGTAGCGCTCGAAACTCCCGATCATCATCAACAGGTCCGACAAGTGACGCGGGCACTCGCAGGACAGGCGGTCGCTGGCATTCGTGATCGTGACCAGCATGTCCTCGTCGAAGCGGCGCGGCGTGATCGCCGACTCCGCCTCGGCCAGCGGCAGGCGCTGGCCGGTCAGCGCCGAGCGGCACAGCAGGGACAGTTCGCTCAGGTCGGCCGGCACGCGCGCCACCAGGCAGCCCTGGGCACGCAGGGCGCGAATGGTGGCGCTGGGACAAAAACGGTACAGCACCACCGTTGCCGCCGCGCCGGCACGCTGGCGCGCTTCGGCGACCAGCGGCAGCACGCCGTCGTCCAGCTCGGACATTTCGATGACCAGTACGTCGGCATCGGCGTCGGCCGGCAGCTCGTCCAGTCGGTCCAGACTCGCGCAATGGCCGCGCACCTCGAGGCCGGCCGCGTCGCGGCCCATGGCCGCCAGCCGGCGCGCCAGCATGTTGCTGACCAGGAGCACGCGCACCGGCGCCGCGGCCGACGCCTGCGCCGGGACATTCAGTCCGAGCATGGACTGCAACTGCTCGCGGCTCAAGCCGGCCAGCACGCCGATCGAATGCCCCTGGTCCACCAGCTGCTTGAGCAGGCCCAGGCGCGCCACCTGTTCGGCGGAATACAGGCGCTGCCCGCGCTCCGAACGCTGTGCGTCGGACAGGCTGTAGCGGCGCTCCCATACCCGCAGGGTCTCGACCGGCAATCCGGCCAGGCGGGCTGCCGCGCCGGTGCGATACATGATCCTCTCTTGTCCCGGCTTGATGAATGAATCCATAGTTATGCCCCTCGATTGAACCGCTATTATCGTGAATTATAGCGTCAAACCTTAGACAGCCCGGTTCAATTGTCCTACATTGACATCGAAGCAGCCATTTCGGATGCCTATTTACCCCATCAGGAGCATGTAATGAAAACCACGCTGGCCGCCCTTCCCCTCGTCTTCGCATTCGCTTCCGCACACGCTGCCGACATCGTCGATACGGCAGTGTCCGCCGGCTCGTTCAACACCCTGGTCACCGCGGTCAAGGCCGCGGGCCTCGTCGATACGCTGAAAGGCCCGGGCCCCTTCACGGTGTTCGCGCCCACCGACGCCGCCTTCGCCAAGATCCCGAAGGCCAAGCTCGATGCCCTGCTCAAGGACAAGGCCGCGCTCACCAAAGTGCTGACCTACCACGTGGTGCCCGGCTCGGTGAAGGCGGCCGACGTCAAGCCGGGCGAGGCCAAGACCGTGGAAGGCAGCACGGTCATGTTCAGCACGCGCGACGGCAAGGTCATGGTCGACAAGGCCCAGGTCACCAAGACCGATATCGTGGCCGACAATGGCGTGATCCATGTGATCGACACGGTGATCATGCCCTGATATTCCCCCGGTCTCTCCTCGGCCGCCGCGCGCCGCGCCCCACGGCGGCGGCGGTTTTTTTATTTCCGCATTCTGCTTGATGAGCCGGTTTCATGTCGCATGGTAAATTGCTGGCCTGCGTGCGCGGCGCCCCGCCGGGCACGAACATGATCAAGAGGATGGAATGAGAGTGCATTTGCTGACGATGGCGGCCATGACCCTGGCCGCCGGCACCGCCATGGCCGCGCCGCGCGGCTTTACCGTCGAGGACCTGGTGAACATGGAGCGGGTCGGCAGCCCGGCCGTGTCGCCGGACGCCTCGCGCGTCGTGTACACCGTGCGCAGCACGGACATGAAGAAGAACCGCGGCCACACCGAACTCTGGCTGGTGGACTTGCGCGCCGCCAAGCCGGCGCCGAAGCGCCTGGCCAGCCACAGCGCCAGCAGCACCGACCCGGAATGGTCGGCCTCGGGCGACGCCGTGTATTTCCTGTCGAGCCGCTCGGGATCCTCGCAGGTGTGGCGCCAGCCGGTCGCCGGCGGCAAGCCGGTCCAGGTAAGCAACTTGCCGCTCGACGTGGACAGCTTCCGCGTCTCGCCAACGGGCGACCGCCTGGCCTTCAGCATGGCCGTGTTCCGCGACTGCGCCGACCTGGCCTGCACCAAGGCGCGCCTGGATGCCAAGGAAAAGGACAAGGCCACCGGCAAGGTCTATGACCGCCTGTTCGTGCGCCACTGGGATACCTGGTCGGACCACCGCAACGCGGTGCTGTTCTCGGCGCCGCTGGATAAAACCGGCAAGCTGGCCGGCGCGCCGGTCAGCCTGTCGGGCTCGCTCGATGGCGACGTGCCGTCCAAGCCCTTCGGCGACCGCGAGGAATTCCGCTTCAGCCCGGACGGCAAGACCGTGGTGTTCTCGGTGCGCATCGCCGGCAAGACCGAAGCCTGGTCGACCAACTTCGACCTGTACACCGTGCCGGCCGCGGGCGGCGCGGCGCCGCGGAACCTGACGGCGGACAACCCGGCCTGGGATAGCAAGGGCGTGTACTCCCCGGACGGCCGCACCCTGGCCTACCTGGCGATGGCGCGTCCCGGCTTCGAGGCCGACCGTTTCCAGATCATGCTGATGGACGTGGCCAGCGGCCAGAAGCGCAAGCTGGCGGCCGACTGGGACCGCTCGGCGGGCAACCTGGTGTGGCGCGCCGACGGCCAGGCGCTGATCGTCGACGCCGAAGACGTCGGCCAGCACCGCCTGTTCTCGGTCGATGTCGCCAGCGGCAAGGTGACGGCGCTGACCGGCAAGGGCGCGATCGGCGCTTTCGATGCGCGCGGCGATACCGTGGCCTATACCCTGGCCAACCTGAATTCGGGTGCGCAGCTGTACACGATGAAGCCGGGTGCGGAAGCGAAGCGGCTGACCGACCTGAACAGCGAGCGCCTGAAGGACGTGCGCTGGGGCGAGTACGAGCAGTTCTCGTTCACCGGCGCCAACGGCGACACGGTCTATGGCCATGTGATGAAGCCCTGGAATGCGGAACCGGGCAAGAAGTACCCGGTCGCCTTCCTGGTGCACGGCGGTCCGCAAGGCAGCTTCGGCAACGGCTGGAGCTACCGCTGGAATCCGCAGGTGTATGCGGGCGCCGGCTACGCGACCGTGTTCATCGACTTCCACGGCTCGACCGGCTACGGCCAGAAGTTCACGGACTCGATCAGCAACGACTGGGGCGGCAAGCCGCTCGAGGACCTGCAAAAAGGCCTGGACGCGGCGACGAAGAAGTTCGCCTGGCTGGACCGCGAACGCAGCTGCGCGCTGGGCGCGTCCTACGGCGGCTACATGATGAACTGGATCGCGGGGAACTGGCCGGACGGCTTCCGCTGCATCGTCAACCACGACGGCGTGTTCGACACCCGCGGCATGGCCTATTCGACCGAGGAGCAGTGGTTCACCGACTGGGAAAGCGGCGGCCCTTACTTCCAGGTGCCGGAAAATCACGAGCGCTTCAATCCGGTGCATCACGTGAACAAGTGGAAGACGCCGATGCTGGTGATCCAGGGCGACCTGGACTTCCGCATCCCGACCGCGCAGGCGCTGGGCACCTTCACGGCGCTGCAGCGCAAGGGCATCGACAGCAAGCTGCTGGTGTTCCCGGACGAGAACCACTGGGTGCTGAAGCCGGCGAACTCGGTGCAGTGGCATCACACCGTGATTGGGTGGCTGGACCAGTATTTGAAGCGCTGATCCACCGACGACAAAAAAGCCCGCTTGCGCGGGCTTTTTTGCTCATGCCAGGCCAGATTAGTTCGATGCCGGCGGGGTCACGCTGTTTTTCTCGAAGGCCAGTGCCACAGCGGGGTTGGTGGTCGAAGCATCGATTTCCCAAGTCACGGCGCTAGCGCCCAGGGTCGGGGTGAAGGTCACGGTGGTGTCTTCGGTATCGGCGCCGATATCGTCCAGGGTGATCTCGATTTCGCCGTCGCCGGTCACTTGAATCGACTTGACTTCCTTGGTCACGGTGAACGAAGCCGGGAATGCGGATGCGGTGTCGGTGGTGTTGCAGGTAGCGGTCGAGCCGGCTTCCTGGGCGCACATGGCGACGGCGGTCTTGTACGGATCGGCAGCCGACAGCGCGTTGGCAGCTTTTGCCTTGGCGGTGTAGTCGCTGTATGCCGGGATTGCCACAGCAGCCAGGATGCCGATGATCGCGACGACGATCATCAGTTCGATCAGGGTGAAGCCGCCTTCAGCTTTTTTGGTTTGCATTTGCTTGATGTTCATTTTCATCTCTCCAGGGTGGTGTAGTCAGGAATCTTGTCTTGCGCTGTTGCCGCACTCATCTATATGCAATCGGTATGCCAGGCTGGAAACAGTCGATTTTATTAATGCGCAGTCAATAAAACCCTGTGCCAGAACAAAAAATGTCATGTTAAGTGACAAAAAATGTCAGTTCCTTGTGGCAATTTTTGTCGAGTGGACGGTTTTTGGTGCCTGAAAGTGGCGTGAACGCGTCGGCAGCGCGATGGCCGGAGTCCCGCAGCGGTCCTCGTGGACGAAAAAAAACGGGGAGCTTGCGCTCCCCGTTTTGACTGGCGATTACTAAGAATCGTCGATTACAGCATGGCCTTCAGCAGGCGCGCCATTTCCGACGGGTTCTTGGTGGCCTTGATGCCGCATTCTTCCATGATGTCCAGCTTGGCTTGCGCGGTATCGGCGCCGCCCGAGATCAGCGCGCCGGCGTGGCCCATGCGCTTGCCCGGAGGAGCGGTGACACCGGCGATGAAGCAGACGACCGGCTTCTTCATGTTGTCCTTGATCCAGTAGGCAGCATTGGCTTCGTCCGGACCGCCGATTTCGCCGATCATGATGACCGCGTCGGTATCAGGATCGTCGTTGAACATGCGCATCACATCGATGTGCTTCAGGCCGTTGATCGGGTCGCCGCCGATGCCGACTGCCGACGATTGGCCCAGGCCCAGTGCGGTCAGCTGGCCGACTGCTTCATAGGTCAGGGTGCCCGAACGCGAGACGACGCCGATGCGGCCCTTCTTGTGGATGTGGCCCGGCATGATGCCGATCTTGATTTCGTCCGGGGTGATCAGGCCTGGGCAGTTCGGGCCCAGCAGCAGGGTCTTCGAGCCGGCCTTGGCCATGCGGTCCTTCAGGGCCATCATGTCGCGGACCGGGATGCCTTCGGTGATGCAGATCGCCAGGTCCAGTTCGGCTTCGACAGCTTCCCAGATTGCAGCCGCTGCGCCTGCCGGCGGAACGTAGATGACCGACACGGTGGCGCCGGTGGCAGCTTTCGCTTCCGACACGTTGGCGTAGATCGGGATGCCTTCGAAGTCTTCACCAGCCTTCTTCGGGTTCACGCCGGCGACGAAAGCGGCCTTGCCGTTCGCGTAGTCGCGGCACATGCGGGTATGGAACTGACCGGTCTTGCCGGTGATACCCTGGGTGATGACTTTAGTATCTTTGTTGATCAGGATCGACATTTCTTTATTCCTTAATTAGGCTTTACCAGCTGCAGCGGCGACCACGGCCTTGGCTGCATCTTCCATCGTATCGGCGGCGATGATCGGCAGGCCGGAGTCGGCCAGCATCTTCTTGCCCAGGTCTTCGTTGGTGCCCTTCATGCGGACGACCAGCGGCACTTGCAGCGACACGGCCTTCGATGCGGTGATCACGCCTTCGGCGATCACGTCGCAGCGCATGATGCCGCCGAAGATGTTGACCAGGATGGCTTTCAGGCCAGGGTTCTTCAGCATGATCTTGAATGCTTCGGTGACTTTCTCAGCCGTCGCACCGCCGCCCACGTCCAGGAAGTTGGCCGGCTCGCCGCCGAACAGCTTGATGGTGTCCATGGTGGCCATCGCCAGGCCGGCGCCGTTCACCAGGCAGCCGATGTTGCCGTCGAGCGAGATGTAGGCCAGGTCGAACTTCGATGCTTCGACTTCGGCTGGATCTTCTTCGTCCAGGTCGCGGTAGGCGACGATTTCCGGCTGGCGGAACAGCGCGTTCGAGTCGAAGTTGAACTTCGCGTCGAGGGCGATGACCTTGCCCGAACCGGTCAGGATCAGCGGGTTGATTTCGGCCAGCGACGCATCGGTTTCCCAGTACGCCTTGTACAGGCCCTTCAGTTGCACGCGGGCGTCGGCCAGCGATTCGGCAGGCACGCCGATCTTGGTCGAGATTTCGTCCGCTTCGGCATCGGTCAGGCCGACGGCCGGGTCGATCGCGATCGAGTGGATTTTTTCCGGGTTGCTGTGCGCGACTTCTTCGATGTCCATGCCGCCTTCCGACGAGGCCATCAGCACGACGCGTTGCGAAATGCGGTCGGTGACCATCGAGACGTACAGTTCTTTCTTGATGTCGGCGCCTTCTTCGACCAGCAGGCGGCGCACTTTCTGGCCTTCAGGGCCGGTCTGGTGCGTGACCAGCTGCATACCCATGATCTGCTCCGCGTATTCGCGGACTTGTTCCAGCGACTTGGCGACCTTGACGCCGCCGCCCTTGCCGCGACCGCCAGCATGGATCTGCGCCTTGACGACCCACACCGGGCCGCCCAGCTCTTCAGCAGCCTTGACCGCTTCGTCGACCGACATGCACGGAATGCCGCGCGGAACGGTCACTCCGAATTTTCGGAGGATCTCTTTGCCCTGATACTCATGGATTTTCATGCTGGCTTCCCTTCTTCTCTATTACTGATGTGTGTAGAAATACGGTTGAACTACAAATTTAACAACGCATGCTAGCCCGACACGGCTTTGATCGACCAGCGCGGATAGTACTTGGCCACGGCGGGGCCGTCGCTGCGCAGGGCATGGCAACGGTCGAGCTCGAAGGGCCGTTCGGCCGCGCGTTCCTTCTGGTCTGCGTCGGCGCCGCCGCGCTCGTCGAAGACGTCGTCGGCATAGGCCTGCAGCGCCGCGGTAGGCAGCACCTGGGCCAATTCGGTCAGGTGGGTGCAGCCGAGCACGCCCGAGAGGCGGTCTTTCAGGTGCAGCCGGAAGTGTTTCATCAGCGACAGGCCGATCAGCTTCTTGTAGGCGGGAGCGATCGTATCGCAGAAACCGGGATACGGGACGGAATCGGACGCGGCTTCGGCATCGACGATCGTCAGGTCGCGGTCAATGGTCACGCGCAGCTTCAGGTCATGCACCGGAACGCCGCCCGGGCGGTCGCCTGAGGCGAGCGCGATGTCACGCGTTTTGACGTCGCTGATCGTGGCGTCGAGATCCCACAAGCCATCGTCGCGCGCATAGGCATCGACTGTGATGGCGCGCGTATGCCGGAGCGAGCGCGATACGGGAGGAGACAGGGGCATAAAAACCAATGCCGTCAGAGCGGCGGTTAGTGGTGCAGCCGGTGTGCTTCATGCACGTTGCCGCGGCTTCCACGGCAACAACCGCTCATGCGGCGCTGCTTAAACCCTAAAAGTTTATCACAGCATGCGTGCCGTTGCACTGCAACAGAAGGCTTTTGCAAGAGGGCGGCACCCCCGGCGACCTCATATTGCCGAGTGGGCAATGTTGCTTTTCGCGAAAAAACGATACGTATTTACATTAGGAGTACACTGCCCCATGGTCGTGGTATTCACGACCTCCGTCACGCGGGCAGGAAACATGGATACCCAAGCGTTGTGCAGTGCCCTGCTGTCCGGAAGGACGCGTTTCGCCCTGGTGATCACGGACCCTGGCGGACGCCTGGTGAGCGCCAACAGTGCGGCCCAAACGCTGTTCGGCTTGCATTCCGGCCTGGTCGGCGCCGAATTGACCTGCATGTTCACCGATCGGCAACGGCATCTTGGCCTGTTGGATAGCGAGATGCAGGATGCACTGGTCCATGGTGGCGCGGTAGAAACACGGCTCTACCGCCACGCGGAATCCGGGATCGAGCGCTGGTTCGAAGCCGAGCTGTCGCCGCTGTTCGATGCCGCCGGCGCGCACCTTGGATACTTGCGCATTGCCCAGGATGTCAACGAACGCTACCTGAGCGACGAAACCATGCGCCGCCACGCCGGCATCGACCAGCTCACGGGCTTGCTGAACCGGCGCGCGTTCTACGAGAAGATCGACCAGTACGTCGCGCTCAACGCCCGTGCTCCCAAATGCGTGATCCTGCATCTGATCGACCTTGACCTGTTCAAGGATGTGAACGATACGCTGGGCCATGCGTCCGGCGATGCGGTGTTGCGTGAGATCGCCCTGCGGCTCAAAAGTGTCACACGGGAAACCGATTATGTTGGCCGCCTCGGCGGCGACGAGTTCGCTGTCCTGCAGACAGGTACGAGCTCGCTGCTCGAGGGCGGCTATCTCGCGCGCAAGCTGGTGACGCTGTGCCGCCAGCCTGTCTACCTGCATAATCACGAAGTGAAACTATCGGCCAGTATCGGCATCGCCACCTACCCGGACGACAGCAGGGTTCCCGCCGAATTGTTGCGCAAAGCCGACCTGGCGCTGTATCGCGTCAAGAGCGATGGCCGCGACAACTACTGCTACTTCACCGAGGCGCTCGACGAAAAGGCCAAGCTCCATGGCGAGCATGTGGCGGCGGTGCGCGAAGCGGTTCGCCTGCGGCAGTTCCACCTGGAGTACCAGCCGATCATGTCGGCACGCGACAGCAGCATCGGACGCGCCGAGGCCCTGCTGCGCTGTGACCACGGCCTGTTGAAAGACCTGCCGATCCTGGAGGTACTGGAACTGTTGCGCAACAGCGGTTCGATGTGCGAGATGAGCCGATGGATCGTGGCGCAGGCATGCCGTGACGCCGAAGCGTGGCGAAAGCAGGGATACCCGCCGGTACAAGTGGCGATCAACCTGTGCGCACGCGAACTGTCGACAACGGATATCGTCGCGGTGATCGAAACGGCGCTGCGCGAGCACGGCCTGGCATCGACCTACCTGTCGGTGGAATTGACCGAGCACGATGTATTGGATAGCAAGGGAACCGGACTCGAGGTGATCATGGCCCTGCGCGCGCTGGGGGTTTCGATCTCCCTGGACGACTTCGGCACCGGTTGCGCGTCGCTGGAATACCTGACATCGCTGCCGGTCGATGTGCTCAAGCTCGACCGCACTTTCGTTGCCGGCCTGCCTGACGACGCCATTTCGGCCAAGGTCGTGGTCGCGATGATCGGCCTGGCCCACTCGCTCGGCCTGCGCATCGTGGCCGAAGGCGTCGAGACCGTCCGCCAGCGTGATTACCTGCTTGCCCAAACCTGCGACGAGCTCCAGGGCTTTTTCATTTCGGCGCCTTTGAACGCCGCCGCATTCAGCAGATTCAGGGCACGGCTGGATGCGCCGGTCCGGCATGGCGCTTGAGGATCCAGGGCCTTGCCGGGCCGTGGAGCCGTGGCCTGGCGCTTGTGCGGGCCGAACGCCACCCCAAAGGGTCGTACGCGCCATGTGCGCCATGGAGAAGCCTGCTTACCCAGCCGCCACCTCCTGAACACGCGGCCTGCGAGAAATTTATCGTAATGACATATCATGACGATACACTGGACGGCGGGCAAATTCGTGGAAGGCGAACATGGCGCGTGAAGTAAGGCAGTCGGTAATGGAAGCGGTGGGCAACACTCCCTTGGTCCAGCTCGGCCGGCTCTTCCCGGCGGCGAATGTCGTGGCCAAGCTGGAATACATGAACCCGGGCGGCAGCATCAAGGATCGCATGGTGCGCTACATGCTCACGCACCTTCCTCCGGGGACCAGGTGTGTCGTCGAGAGCTCGTCCGGGAATACGGGCGCGGCGTTGGCCATGGCCAGCGCGGTGCGCCAGCTGGGCTGCGAGATCACGGTGCCGGCGACCACCAGCGGCGAGAAGATCAAGCGCATCGCCACCTATGGGGCGAAAGTGCATGTTTGCGCCGACAAGGGCGATGGAGAGGCCCCGTCCGACTACCTGTCGATGGCGAGGGAGATCGCCGCGCGCAAGGGCGCCTTCCTGCTCGACCAGTATTGTTCCGAGCTCAACAGGGAAGCGCATTACGTGGATACCGGTCCCGAGCTGTGGCAGCAGCTGGATGGTGAGATCGACGTGTTCGTTTGCGGGATCGGCTCGGGCGGCACCATATCCGGCATCGGCCGCTACCTGAAGGAACGCAATCCGGCGATCCGCGTCATTGGGGTCGAACCCGTGAACTCTTCCTACCGCGATCTGCTCGAGAACAGGGAGTCGGGGTCGGAGTTCGCGTCCGTCATCGAAGGGATCGGCAAGCGCCATCCCTCGAGCAGCTTCGATCCCTCGGTAGTGGATGAGGTGATCCAGGTGGCCGACGAGGATGGGCTGGCCTGGGTGCGCCGGCTTGCGCAGGAAGAAGGGATCCTGGCCGGCGGCTCGAGCGGCAGCGTGACGGCGGGCATCGCCAAGCTGCTTCCCCGGCTGGAGGGCAAGCGCATCGCGACCATCTTTCCCGACTCGGGGGTGTTCTATTTGTCGAAGTATTTCTAGGCTTGCCCGCGCCTGCCGTCACGCGTCTGCGGCCTTGCGCGCGTCCCTGGTGCGCCAGGAACTTGGCGGCCTGCGCCGGTGCGACGGTCTTGCGGCCAGTGGGGAAATCAGTTAACGAAAAAGCGCCAGCGTGCAGCGCCATTGCCCGTTGAGGAATATGCCGAAACATATCGGGAATGACGCTCCACGCTGGCGCCTGGAGATTGCGAGTCCGAAGACGTCTTGCGTGTGGTGCTGCTACAGCTCGTCCTCGTCCGGACTGCCTTGCATGGCGGTGCGGGCGGCGCGCTGGGAGAAGCCGCGTTGCAGCAGGAAGCGCATCTGCTTGGCGCGCTCCGCCGCGTCCAGGGCGACCCGGCCGAACTTGCGCTGCCAGACCTCTCGCGCGCGCGCCGTCTCGCTTTCGGACAACCCGGCCTTGATGTCGGCCAGCGCATCGCCGCTGACGCCGTGGCTTTGCAGCTCGGCCATGACGCGGCTGTTGCCGAAGCGGCTCGCCTTCCTGTTGACCAGGGATTCGGCGAAACGCTCTTGCGACAGCCAGTTGTTCTTTTCAAGGAAATCCAGAAGGGCTTCGATGTCGTCGCCCTCCTCGGCATAACGGGCCAGCTTGCGTCCCAGCTCAAGCCGGCTGTGCTCGCGCAGGGACAGGTAGCGTAGCGCCCGTCCTTTCAGGCTCAGTTGGGGTGCTGGCATGGTGTGACGGCGGGACGGGACCGGCGATCGATTGCCGGCCCGTCCTGCCGATTAATTACTCACCAACAGCCTGGAGCTTCGGACGGCTGTCGTCGTCGTTCGCAACCGGCGGCAGTTCGCGCACACCCAGGGCGGCGCGGACCTTGTTCTCGATCTCGCGTGCCAGGGCTGGACGCTCTTTCAGGAACAGGCGGGCATTGTCCTTGCCTTGACCGATACGCTCGCCGCCGTAGCTGTACCAGGAACCCGACTTCTCGACGACCTTGTTGTCGGCGCCCAGATCCAGGATTTCGCCTTCGCGCGAGGTGCCTTCTCCGTACAGGATGTCGAAGTGGGCTTCCTTGAACGGCGGCGCGATCTTGTTCTTGACGACCTTGACCTTGGTTTCGTTACCGATCACCTCGTCGCCCGACTTGATCGAACCGGTACGGCGGATGTCCAGGCGCACGGAGGCGTAGAACTTCAGCGCGTTACCGCCGGTCGTGGTTTCCGGGCTGCCGAACATCACGCCGATCTTCATACGGATCTGGTTGATGAAGATGACCAGGGTGTTGGTGCGGTTGATCGAGGCGGTCAGCTTGCGCAGCGCCTGCGACATCAGTCGCGCCTGCAGGCCCGGCAGCGAATCGCCCATGTCGCCTTCGATCTCGGCGCGCGGGGTCAGTGCCGCCACCGAGTCGATGACCACCAGGTCGACCGAACCCGAACGCACCAGGGCGTCGGTGATTTCCAGGGCCTGTTCGCCGGTGTCCGGCTGCGAGATCAGCAGTTCGGACAGGTTGATGCCCAGCTTTTGTGCGTAACCCACGTCGAGCGCGTGCTCGGCGTCGATGAAGGCGCAGGTGCCGCCCAGCTTTTGCATCTGGGCGATGGTCTGCAGGGTCAGGGTCGTCTTGCCCGACGATTCCGGACCGTAGATCTCAACGATACGGCCGCGCGGCAGGCCACCGACGCCGAGCGCGATGTCCAGGCCCAGCGAGCCGGTGGAAACAGTCTGCACTTCTTCGACCGGCGCATTGGTGTCCATGCGCATGACCGAGCCCTTGCCGAACTGCTTTTCGATTTGCGCCAGGGCGGCTGCCAGCGCTTTGCCTTTTTCAGAGGCGTTTACTGCGAGTTTTTTGTCGTCCATGGTGTACTTTCAATCGTGGAGTAGGCAAGGTAGGGTCGATACGGCCCGAATCAAGAGTCACTACTGTATAAAAATCCAGTGGTTTTGGCAAGCACAAAATGTGAAATGACGAGTACCTGTTGCGCGGTCAAGACTCGCATTGTTGCGACAAATCAAACACAATACGGACTTGTTGAAGGTCTAACGGTTTTCCCGAGGTGCCCCATGCGAATTTTGCTCGCCGAAGATGATAGCGTACTTGCCGATGGGCTGACGCGCTCCCTGCGCCAATCCGGCTATGCCATCGATTGTGTAAAGAACGGCCAGGATGCCGACACCGCGCTGTCCACGCAGGAGTTCGACCTGCTCATCCTCGACCTGGGCCTGCCCAAGATGTCGGGCCTGGAGGTGCTGCGGCGCCTGCGCGCGCGCGCCTCGCACCTGCCGGTGCTGATCCTCACCGCCGCCGACTCGGTCGAGCAGCGCGTCGAGGGCCTGGACCTGGGCGCCGACGACTACATGGCCAAGCCCTTCGCCCTGTCCGAGCTCGAGGCGCGGGTGCGCGCCCTCACCCGGCGCGGCGCCGGCGGCGGCCCGGCCGTGGTGCGCCATGGCCCGCTGGTCTACGACCAGGTCGGCCGCAGCGCTTATATCAACGACCAGATGCTCGACCTGTCCGCGCGCGAGCTGGGCCTGCTCGAAGTGCTGCTGGCGCGCTCCGGCCGCCTGGTGTCGAAGGAGCAGCTGGTCGACCACCTGTGCGAATGGGGCGAGGAAGTCTCGAACAACGCGATCGAGGTCTACGTGCACCGCCTGCGCAAGAAGATCGAGGTCGGCGGCGTGCGCATCGCCACCGTGCGCGGCCTCGGCTACTGCCTCGAGAAATTCAGCGAGGCGCCGCGCACGGCGCCGCCCGGCGCAGAGAACAAGTGAACGACCGCGAGGGCGAGCTCACCTCCGGGTTCGGTCCCGGGCTCGACGACGAGCCGGCCGAGCCGCTCTACGTCCCGCCCAACCCCGAGCCGGACGAGAACATCCGCCACTCGCTGTTCGGCGAAATCCTCGACTGGATGCTGGCCCCGCTGCTGCTGCTGTGGCCGATGAGCATCGCGATCACCTACCTGGTGGCCAAGTCGATCGCCAACCAGCCTTTCGACGACGCGCTGGAAGACCGGGTGACAGTGCTGAGCCAGCAGGTGCGCAGCGTGGACGGGCGTGTCACCGCCCAACTGCCGGCGCGCGCGGTCGACATCCTGCGCGCCGACGACGTCGACAGCGTCTACTTCCTGATCAACGGCCCGGCCGGCGAACATCTCGACGGCGACCGCGACCTGCCGCGCCCCAAACCCGGCAGCGCCGACGACGCGGCGCGCGGCGGCGCGGTGGCCTTCCGCAACGACAGCTTCCACGGCATCCCGGTGCGGGTGGCGTATTCCTACCTCAACCTGGATCCGCTGCGCGAACGCTCGGATGCCGCCGCGCCGGAGCTTGCATTGGTACAGGTGGCCGAGACGCTCGACAAGCGCGCCCACCTGGCCAACGAAATCATCAAGGGCGTGATCCTGCCCCAGTTCATCATCCTGCCGGTGATCCTGGCCCTGGTGTGGTTTGCGCTGTCGCGCGGCCTGACCCCGCTGGCCGACCTGCAGGAGCGCATCCGCGCCCGTCCCCAGGACGACTTGTCGCCGATTGATCCGCGCCAGGTGCCGGAAGAGATCTCGCCGCTGGTCGGCTCCTTCAACGACATGCTGGAACGCCTGGCCCAGACCATCGAGATGCAGAAGCGCTTCATCGCCGACGCCGCGCACCAGATGAAGACGCCGCTGGCCGGCATGCGCATGCAGTCCGAGCTGGCGCTGCGCCAGATCGACCCGGACGAGATCCGCCGTTCGCTCGAGCAGGTGGCCAAGAGCTCGGAATCGGCCACCCGCCTGGTCAACCAGCTGCTGGCCCTGGCGCGCGCCGAGAACCAGCCCCAGGCCGGCCTGGCCTTCGGCGAGGTCGACCTGCCGCGCGTGGCGCGCGAGACCGTGCAGGACTGGGTGCAGGCCTCGTTCGCGCACCAGATCGACCTCGGCTTCGAGCCGCCCGAGGAAGCCATCCACATCGCCGGCAACCCGATGATGCTGCGCGAACTGCTGTCGAACCTGATCGACAATGCGCTGCGCTACACCCCCGCCGGCGGCAGCGTCACCGTGCGCGTGCGCCGCGAGGACGAGCGCGCCCAGCTCGAGGTCGAGGACACCGGTCCCGGCATCGCGCCGGCCGAGCGCGAGCG
Source organism: Massilia sp. DD77 (assembly GCF_036961685.1). NCBI lineage: Bacteria > Pseudomonadati > Pseudomonadota > Betaproteobacteria > Burkholderiales > Oxalobacteraceae > Massilia > Massilia sp. DD77. Next base: position 104,237 of record NZ_JBAMDH010000010.1, on the reverse strand, counting down.
CGTGTTCGAGCGCTTCTACCGCATCCTGGGCAGCAACACCCAGGGCAGCGGCCTGGGACTGGCCATCGTGCGCGAGATCGCGCAGCAGCACGGCGCCGAGATCGACATCTTCAATAATCCGCGCAGCCATTCCAAAAAATACCCGGGCAGCCTGTTCCGGCTGACCTTCCCGCCTCCCGCCCATGACGCCATCGACGCCCCCTGACGAGCCTTCCACCCAAGACGCCGGCATGGCCAGGCGCCGCCGCATCCTGGACGCGCGCGACGCGCACTGGCGGCGCACGCGGCGCCTGACGGCGATCCTGCTGGCCCTGTGGCTGGTGGCCGGTTTCGGCACCGTGTTCTTCGCGCGCGAACTGGCCGAGGTGTATCTGTTCGGCTGGCCCCTGTCCTTCTACATGGCCGCGCAAGGCGCCTCGCTGCTGTCGCTGGCCACCATCGGCGTGTACGCCTGGCGCATGCGGCGGCTGGAGCGCCGCTACGCCGCGGAACTGGAGGGCCTGTGAGCGCAGCCCCGTCCTACTTCAAGAAGCTGAGCCGCTACTACCTGTGGTACACCGGCTGCTTCGGCCTGTTCCTGGCGGCGGTGGCGCTGCTGGAACAGGAAGGCATGCCGCGCCTGTGGATCGGGCACCTGTTCATGTTCGCCACCATCCTGCTGTACGCCATCATCGGGGTGATCTGCCGCACCTCGAACGTCACCGAGTACTACGTGGCGGGGCGGCGCGTGCCGGCCATGTTCAACGGCATGGCGACGGCCGCCGACTGGATCTCGGCGGCCAGTTTCATCAGCCTGGCCGGCGGCCTCTACCTGCAGGGCTTCGACGGCCTGGCCTACATCATGGGCTGGACCGGCGGCTACTGCCTGGTGGCGCTCCTGATCGCCCCCTACCTGCGGCGCTTCGCCCAGTACACCATCCCCGACTTCCTGGCGGCGCGCTACGGCGGCGGCGCGGACGGACGCGGCGCCGCGGTGCGCGCGGTGGCGGTGGGCGCGACCATCATCGTCTCGTTCACCTACGTGGTGGCGCAGATCTACGCGGTGGGCCTGATCGCCTCGCGCTTCACCGGCGTCGATTTCTCGGTCGGCATCTTCCTCGGCCTGGCCAGCATCCTGGTGTGTTCCTTCCTGGGCGGGATGCGCGCCATCACCTGGACCCAGGTGGCGCAGTACATCATCCTGCTGGTGGCCTTCCTGATCCCGACCATCTGGCTGTCGGCCAAGCATGCCGACAACCCGGTGCCGCAGGTCGCCTACGGCAAGCTGCTGCCCAAGCTGGCCGCGCGCGAGCACGAGCTGGAAAAGGATCCGCGCGAGGAGCAGGTGCGCGCCGAGTTCCGCCGCCGCGCCGAGGAATACGGCGCCCGCCTGGGGGCGCTGCCGGCGTCGTGGGAAGCGGGCAAGATCGAGGCCCAGCGCCGGCTGGTGGAAGCGCGCTCCCGCAACGCCTCGCTGAACGAAGTGCGCGAAGCCGAGCGCGAGCTGAACACCTACCCGAGTTCGCCGGACGAGGCGCATGCGGTGTGGACCGAGCTGCGCGACGCCAACCTGGCGCGCGCCCGCCCGCCGGTGCCGCATGCCACGCCCTTCCCGGGCGCCACCCGGGAAGAATCGGACCGCCAGCGCAACAACTTCCTGGCGGTGGTGTTCTGCCTGATGTTCGGTACCGCCGCCATGCCCCACATCCTGATGCGCGCCTACACCACGCCCTCGGTGGGCGCCACCCGCAGCGGGGTGTTCTGGACCCTGTTCTTCATCCTGCTGGTCTACCTGACGATTCCCGCGCTGGCGGTGCTGGCCAAGTACGACATCTACACCTCGCTGGTCGGCAGCGACTTCGCCTCGCTGCCCACCTGGATCTCATATTGGGCCAATGTGGACAAGGCCAGTCCCCTGATCAGCGTGATCGACATCAACCGCGACAGCGTGGTGCAGCTGGCCGAGATCGCGATCGACGCCGACGTGCTGGTGCTGGCCACGCCGGAGATCGGCGGCCTGCCCTATGTGATCTCGGGCCTGGTGGCGGCGGGCGGCCTGGCGGCGGCCCTGTCGACCGCCGACGGCCTGCTGCTGGCGATCTCCAACGCGCTGTCGCACGACGTCTACTACAAGATCGTCGACCCGGGCGCCTCGACCCAGAAGCGGGTGACGATCTCCAAGCTGCTGCTGCTGGCGGTGGCCTTCATCGCGGCCTATGCGGCCTCGCAGAAGCCGGCCGACATCCTGTCGCTGGTGGGCGCGGCCTTCTCGCTGGCCGGCTCGACCCTGTTCCCGGTGCTGGTGCTGGGCGTGTTCTGGAAGCGGGCCAACCACAGCGGCGCCATCGCCGGCATGGCGGCCGGCTTCGCGGTCTGCCTCTACTACATGTTCCGCGCCAGCCCGACCCTGGGCGGCAGCGCGGACGGGGCCTGGCTCGGGATCATGCCGACGGCGGCCGGGGTATTCGGGGTGCCGGCCGGGCTGCTGGCGATCGTCGTGGTCAGCCTGGCGACGGCGCCGCCGAGCCGCAACAGCGCCGGCATGGTGGATTACATCCGCACGCCGGAATAAGGACGCGAATGCGGTCAACCCGTTAGATTTGAGGAGATTTGCGCAGGCATGCAGATGTTATTCTCGCCGAGCCCTCATCGGCAGAATAACTACACTCTTACGGAAATACGATGCCTGTCCTTACACGCGCCCTGCGCGCCGCCGCCCTGGCGGCACTGGTCCTGTGCGGCGCTCCCGCTGCGCTCGCCCAGGCGCCCGCCTCGCCACCGCCAGTCTCCAGTTTCTTTACCGGCTCTCCGTTCGGCGAAGTCAAGCTGTCCCCGGATGGCCGCAACCTGGCCGTGCGCGCCAGCGCCCCTGGCCGGCGCGACTACCTGGCCGTGATCGACCTGCAGACCAACGGCGCCAAGATCGTCGCCTCCTACAGCGACGGCGACGTCGGCGGCTTCGAATGGGTCAGCAACGACCGCCTGATCTTCGACACGCGGGAGAAAGGTGTCGGGCCGGGCGACATGCGCTTTGCGCCTGGCCTGTATGCGGTCGACCGCGACGGCAGCGACCTGGTGAAGCTGGCCGAGCGTTCCATGGCCGGCAGGACCGAAGGCGAAGGCAAGGGGCGCAAGCTGCTGCCTTGGCATACCTTCCTGCTTGGGCAGCGCGGCGCGCAGGACTCCGACTACGCCTACGTCTCCAGCATCGTGCTGGACACCAGCCAGAAGGTGCACAGCGTCGAGCTGCTGCGCCTGCACACCCGGACCGGCTTCGCCCAGTCCGTGCCGCGCCCGGCGAATAAGGTCCAAGGCTGGCTCCTCGACCACAAGGGCGAGCCGCGCGTGGCCTCGTCGTTCGAGAAAGATACGATTACCCTGCATTACCGCGAACCGGCGAGCGGGGAATGGCGGACCCTGGCCAGCTATCCCGCCTTTGGCAACGGCCGCGATGCCCTCGCCCCGCTCGGCTTCGGCGCGGACGGCACCCTGTTCGTCGAGGCGCGCACGAACGGCGACACGACCGCCGTGCACACCTTCCATCTCGGCACCGGCAAGATCAACCCGGAACCGGTTGTGTCGGTGAAGGGCTATGACTTCGACGGCGGCCTGGTGACCAACCGCACCAGGACGCTGGGCGTGCGCTTCCGGACCGACGCCGTCTCGAACGAATGGTTCGATCCGGAGATGAAGCGGGTCCAGGCTGCGGTCGACAAGCGGCTGCCGGCCACCGTCAACGTGATCAGCGTGCCTGCGCAGGCGGATTCGCCTCGGGTTTTGGTCATGGCCTACTCCGACAGGATCCCGACCAGCTACTTCGTGTATGACAAGAGCACCGGGCTGTTGAACCCAGTCGGCAACTCGCGCCCGGCGATCCAGCCTGCGCAAATGGGCACCCAGCAGTTCGTACGCTACAAGGCGCGCGACGGCCTCGAGATTCCGGCCCTGCTGACCGTCCCGGCCGGCGCCAGGGCCGGCAAGCTGCCCCTCGTAGTGATGGTGCACGGCGGTCCTTACGTACGAGGCAATTCCTGGGGCTGGAACGCGGCTTCCCAATTCCTGGCCTCGCGCGGCTATGCCGTGCTGGAGCCGGAATTCCGCGGCAGCACCGGCTTCGGCATCAAGCACTTCAAGGCCGGCTTCAAACAATGGGGCCTGGCGATGCAGGACGATATCGCCGACGGCGTGCGCTGGGCGGTGGACAAGGGCATCATCGACTCCCAGCGGGTCTGCATCGCCGGCGGCAGCTACGGCGGCTATGCCACCTTGATGGGCCTGGTCAACGATCCGGAACTGTACAAGTGCGGCATCGACATCGTCGGCGTCACCGACATCGGCCTGTTGTTCGACAACGGCTGGAACTTCGAGTCCGACCTGCGGGAGGAGTGGAAGGTCTATGGCATGCCGGTCATGATCGGTGACCGGGTCAAGGACGCGGCCCAGTTCAAGGCCACCTCGCCGATCCAGCAGGCGGCCCGCATCACCCAGCCGCTGCTGCTGGCCTACGGCGGCGTCGACCGCCGCGTGCCGATCAACCACGGCACCCAGTTCCGCGACGCCGTCATGCGCACCAACAAGCAGGTCGAGTGGATCGAGTATCCGGAAGAGGGCCACGGCTGGTCGCTGGAGAAGAACCGGGTCGACTTCTGGAACCGGGTCGAACGATTCCTCGACAAGCACATCGGCAAGGGCGCGGCGCCGCAATAAGCCCGTGCAGAACGCATGCAATGAAGCGCCGGCCGCCCAGCTGGCGCACCGACTGGAGACCAGGATGACCTTCCCCCGTTCGCGCGGCCTCGCCGCCCTCCTTCTCGCCTGCTGCGGCGTGCTGCTGCCACTGGCGGCAAGCGCCCAGGCGCCGGCCCTGCCGCCGATCGAGAAGTTCTTCGCCAATCCGCAGCTCGACGACGCGGCCCTGTCGCCGGGAGGACGCTACCTGGCCGCCCTGTCGGGGACCGGCGCCGGACGCCACGTGCTGGCGGTGATCGACCTCCAGACCCATGACATGAAGGTGGTGGCGGGCTATGCGGACGTCGATATCCTGAGTTTCGAATGGGTCAACGACGAGCGCCTGTTGTTCGATGTCACGGACAAGCAGGTCGGCACGGGTGGCAAGCTGCTCGCCAGCGGCCTGTATGCGGTCAACCGGGACGGCTCCCGGATGCGCCAGCTGGCCGCGCGCCGCGGCGAGGAATTCATCGTGTCGGCCGAGATCAGCAGCATCAAGAGCCGCATGCTGCCCTGGCATACCTTCATGACGGGCCAGCGCGGCGCGCAGGATTCCGATTGGGTCTACGTGTACAGCACCCGCTACCGGGACACCGGTGACCTGTATACGGTCGACCTGCTGCGCCTGAATACCCTGACCGGCCAGAGCGAAACCGTACAGCGCCCGGCGCCCGTCAACTACTGGCTCCTCGACAATGCCGGCGAGCCGCGCCTGGCCATGGGCTCGAAGGACGGCGTCACCACCGTGTATCTCCGCGACCAGGCCGGCAAGCAGTGGCGCAGCCTCGCCAGCTTCGCCACCTGGGGCGACAATCCCGGCGCCTTCATGCCGGAAGGTTTCGGCAGCGACGGCACCCTGTACGTGCGCGCCTCGGGCGGCAAGGACCTGGCCGCGCTGCATACCTTCAACCTCAAGACAGCGACGGTCGATCCCCAGCCGGTCGTGGTGGCGGAAGGCTACGACTTCAACGGGGACCTGATCAGCCGCCGCGGCAAGCTGCTCGGGGTATCGATGACCACCGACGCCCGCGGCAATGTCTGGCTCGATCCGGACATGCAGGCCTTGCAGAAGAAGATCGACGCCGTGCTGCCCGGCACCGTCAACCTGCTGTCGGTGGCCGCCAACGCGGATGCGCCGTGGGTGCTGGTACGCGCCTATTCCGACCGCCAGCCGCTGACCTGGCTCCTGTACCACCTCCAGACCGGCAAGCTGAGCAAGGTGGGCGACACCTATCCCGGCATCGATCCGAAACGCATGGGCCGCCAGGAACCGGTGCGCTACAAGGCGCGCGACGGCCGCGAGATCCCCGGTCTCCTGACCTTGCCTCCGGGCGGTGGAAAGAACCTGCCGCTGGTGGTGCTGGTCCACGGCGGTCCCTACGTGCGCGGCAGCGTCTGGGGCTGGAATCCGCAGTCGCAGTTCCTGGCCTCGCGCGGCTATGCCGTGCTGGAACCGGAATTCCGCGGCAGTCGCGGCTTCGGCCAGGCGCATTACCGCGCCGGCTGGAAGCAGTGGGGCCTGGCGATGCAGGACGATATCGCCGACGGCGTGCGCTGGGCGGCAGCGCAGGGCACGATCGACCCCAAGCGCGTGTGCATCGCCGGCGCCAGCTATGGCGGCTACGCGACGCTGATGGGCTTGGTGCGCGACCCCGACCTGTACCGATGCGGCGTCAACTGGGTAGGCGTCACCGACATCAACCTGATGTACGACGGCCACTGGAGTTTCGATTCGGACCTCGGCGAAGACTGGAAGAAGTACGGCATGCCGGTGCTGGTCGGCGACCAGGTCAAGGATGCGGACCAGCTCAAGGCGACGTCTCCGATCGAACAGGCGGCCCGCATCACCCAGCCGCTGATCCTGGCCTACGGCGGCGTGGACAAGCGTGTGCCGATGTACCACGGCACCAAGTTCCGCGACGTGGTCAAGCGCACCAACAAGCAGGTGGAGTGGATCGAGTACCAGGACGAAGGACACGGCTGGTCGCTGCCGAAGAACCGGGTCGATTTCTGGGGGCGGGTGGAGAGGTTCCTGGACAGGCATATTGGCGGCGGGGCTGGGCGCTGAGCTAGCTGTCTGCTGGCAAACTTGGGTTCCCGCCTGCGCGGGAAGTGGTAGGCGCCAGTGGCGCGTATGACGGTTTTACAGTTTGCCACTAGCGCATGCACGTCATTCCCGCGAAGGCGGGAACCTAAGTTCCACTGCGTGGACTCTAGCGAAACAAAACGGGCGCCCAAGGGCGCCCGTTTTCCATCAGCCGAAAACAACCGACCTATTCGACAACCGTCTGCGCCTGCCCTTCCGCACGCGCACGGATCTCGCCGATACGGTACACGGTCTCGCCCGCCGCCTGCAGCTGGGCCATCGCCGCATCCGCGTTCTCTTTCGCCACGATCACGGTCATGCCGATGCCGCAGTTGAACACGCGGTGCATCTCGGCGTCGGCGACGCCGCCGTGCTGCTGCAGCCACTGGAACAGCGGCGGCATGGTCCAGGAATTGCCGTCCAGGACCGCGGTGAGATTGTCCTGCAGGACGCGCGGGATGTTCTCGACCAGGCCGCCGCCGGTGATGTGCACCAGGCCCTTCACTTCCATCGCCGCCATCAGCGCCAGCAGCGGCTTGACGTAGATGCGGGTCGGGGCCATCAGCACGTCGGCCAGCTTGCGGCCGTGGAAGTCGGCTTCCAGGTCCGGCTTGGCGACGTCGATGATCTTGCGCACCAGCGAGTAGCCGTTCGAGTGCGCGCCCGACGAGGCCAGGCCCAGCACCACGTCGCCGGGGGCGATCCTGGTGCCGTCGATGATCTGCGACTTCTCGACCGCGCCGACGGCGAAGCCGGCCAGGTCGTATTCGCCGTCCGGGTACATGCTCGGCATCTCGGCGGTCTCGCCGCCGATCAGGGCGCAGCCGGCCTGCTCGCAGCCCTGGGCGATGCCCTTGACCACGTCGGTCGCGGTCGGCACGTCCAGCTTGCCGCAGGCGAAGTAGTCGAGGAAGAACAGCGGCTCGGCGCCCTGCACCAGGATGTCGTTCACGCTCATCGCGACCAGGTCGATGCCGACCGTGTCGTGGCGGTTCAGCTCGAAGGCCAGCTTCAGCTTGGTGCCGACGCCGTCGGTGCCCGATACCAGGACCGGTTCCTTGTACTTCTTGCTGATCTCGAACAGCGCGCCGAAGCCGCCGATCCCGCCCAGGACACCCTCGCGCATGGTGCGCTTGGCGAACGGCTTGATTGCTTCGACCAGGGCGTCGCCGGCGTCGATGTCGACACCCGCGTCGCGGTAGGAGAGAGAAACATTAGATGGTTGGCTCATGGTATTTGGCAGCGGAGGCGGTAAAATAGAAGGCGGCAGACCAAACTGGTCAATCCGCTATTTTAACAAAACGGCCCTCTTCCAACCCGTTTACCCAATAAAACCAACATCGCATGCCCTTTTTCCTCACCCCGGAGCAAAAGCAATCGACATTCTGGTTGGCGCTCTGGCTGGCATTGGCGCTGTTGCTGTACACCCTGGGGCCGATCCTCTCGCCCTTCCTGGCGTCCGCCATCCTGGCGTACATGCTGGGCGGCGCCGTCGACCGCCTGAGCCGCGCCCGGACGGGCAGATCCCATATGCCGCGCGTGGTCGCGGTCTCGATCGTGCTGACCGCCTTCATCCTGGCCGTGCTGGCCCTGGTGCTGATCGTGGTGCCGGTGCTGCGCGCCGAGATTCCCCTGTTGCAGGCCAAGATTCCCGCCTTCTTCACCAAGCTCGACGCCATGTTCTCGCCCTGGCTGGCCCAGTACGGCGTCCATGTGAAACTCGACAGCGAGGGCCTGCGCGAGCTCCTCACGCGCCAGGTGGCCGCCAGCGGCGACGACGTCTGGGCCACGGTGCTGGCCAAGGTAAGGGTGGGCGGCAGCGCCCTGCTGGGCTGGATCGCCACCCTGACCCTGGTGCCGGTGGTGCTGTTCTACCTGCTGCTCGACTGGCACGCCCTGCTGGCGCGCATCGAGGGCGCCATCCCGCGCCGCTACGTGGCCAAGGTCACCGGCATGGCGCGCGAGTCCGACGCGCTGCTGGCCCAGTACCTGCGCGGCCAGTTGCTGGTGATGATCGTGCTGGCCGTGTACTACTCGGCGGCGCTGGCCGTGCTCGGCCTGGACGTGGCGCTCCCGGTGGGCGTGCTGACCGGGGTGCTGGGTTTCGTGCCCTACCTGGGCTTCGGCCTGGGCATGCTGCTGGCCCTGGTGGCGGCCCTGCTGCAGTTCGCCGGCTGGAGCGCCGTGATCTGGGTGGCCGTCATCTATACGGTCGGCCAGCTGCTGGAAAGTTTTATCCTGACTCCGCGCCTGGTGGGCGAGCGCATCGGCCTGCATCCGCTGGCCGTGATCTTCGCCCTGATGGCCTTCGGCGAGCTGTTCGGTTTTGCCGGCGTGCTGCTGGCGCTGCCGGCATCGGCGCTGCTGATGGTGGGCTTCCGTCACGTGCGCAGCCACTACCTGCGCAGCAGCTTCTATAATGCCTGACAACTATTACAGCGCAGATGATTGCGCATTCGATTGTGTTTGCAAACGACCAACACCATGAAACAGCTGGTGCTTGACCTGGGCGCCGATCCGGCGCAGAGCCTGGACACCTTCCAGGTGGGCGAAAACGCGGAAATGGCGCACCTGATGCACCAGTTCGCGCAGCGCGCATCGCGCGAGCACTTCGCCTACCTGTGGGCCGACACCGGCACCGGCAAGACCCACCTGCTGCAAGCCCTGGCGGCCAGCCCGGGCTCGCGCTACATCCCGGCCGATGCGCCGGAAGACCAGTTCGTCTTTGCGCCGGAGGTCAGCCTCTACCTGCTGGACGATTGCGACCGCCTGTCGCCGCAGCGCCAGATCGACGCCTTCGCCCTGTTCAACCAGATCCGCGAGCATGGCGCCTACATGGTGTGCACCGGCCCGGTGCCGCCCGCCCTGCTGCAGGTGCGCGAGGACCTGCGCACGCGCATGGGCTGGGGCCTGGTCTACCAGATCCACGGGCTGTCGGACGACGAGAAGATCGCCGCGCTCACCCAGGCGGCGGAAGCGCGCGGTTTGACCTTGTCGGCCAGCGTGTTACCCTATTTGTTGTCGCATTTCAAGCGCGACATGCGCTCCCTGGCGACCATGCTGGACGCCCTCGACCAATATTCGCTCGAGACTCAGCGCCCGGTCACGCTGCCCCTGCTGCGTGATTTGTTGCTGCAGGAAAACCAGCAACCGGACAATACGCAGTCGGAACCCAAAGTATGAAACACCTTACCATCTTCGATCTGGACCACACGCTGCTGCCGATCGATTCGGACTACGAGTGGGGCGAGTTCCTGGTGCGCGTCGGCGCGGTCGACGAAGCCGCCTTCCGCCGCCGCAACGACGAGTTCTTCGCCCAGTACCAGGCCGGCGTGCTCGACCCGGTCGAATACCTGGAGTTCGCCCTCGGCACCCTGGCGCGCTTCCCGCGCGAGCGCCTCGACGCCCTGCACGCGCAGTACATGCGCGAAGTGATCGAGCCCGCGATCCTGCCCCAGGCCGTGAAGCTGGTGCGCGAGCACGTCGACGCGGGCGACCTGGTGGCGATCATCACCGCCACCAACCACTTCATTACCGCCCCGATCGCGCGCGCCTTCGGCGTCGAGCACCATATCGCCGCCATGCCGGAAGTCGACGCCCAGGGCCGGCTGACGGGCAAGCTGGCCGGCACCCCGACCTCGGGCCCCGGCAAGATCCATCACATGCACGCCTGGCTGGAGCGCATGGGGAGGCCGTTCGAGAGTTTCGAGCGCAGCCATTTCTACAGCGATTCGCACAACGACATCCCGCTGCTGTCGATCGTGTCCCACCCGATCGCCACCAACCCGAGCAGCGCGCTCGCAAGCCATGCGCAGGCGCAGGGCTGGCCAACCATCCGTTTATTCAATGATTAAAAAATTCATCCGCAAAATCCTCGGCGTCAAAGACGATCGCGATCCGACCGAACCGGTGATCCTGGGGCCGGAAGAGCACCAGATCGACCCGAAGAACGTCTCGGCGAACGCGGTCCGGGTGACCCAGACCTTGCAGGAAGCCGGCTACAAGGCCTTCGTGGTGGGCGGCGCGGTGCGCGACCTGCTGCTGGGCGTGAAGCCCAAGGACTTCGACATCGCCACCGACGCCACGCCGGAGCAGGTCAAGCGCCTGTTCCGGCGCGCCTTCATCATCGGCCGCCGCTTCCAGATCGTGCACGTGATGTTCGGCCAGGATTTGCTCGAGGTGACCACCTTCCGCGGCAACGGCAGCGACAACGCGCCCAAGGACGAGCATGGCCGCGTCCTGCGCGACAACAGCTTCGGCCCCCAGCACGAGGATGCGGCGCGCCGCGACTTCACCATCAACGCGATGTACTACGATCCGGCCACCCAGAGCGTGCTGGACTACCACGGCGGCATCGAGGACATCCGCGCCAAGACCCTTCGCATCATCGGCATGCCGGAAGCGCGCTACCGCGAAGACCCGGTGCGCATGCTGCGCGTGGTGCGCTTCGCCGCCAAGCTGGGCTTCACCATCGAGCCCACCACGCGCGCGCCGATCCCCGTCATGGCGCCCCTGATCGACAACGTGCCCGCCGCGCGCGTGTTCGACGAGATGCTCAAGCTGCTGCTCTCGGGCCATGCGCTGGCCTGCCTCAAGGAGCTGCGCTCGGCCGGCCTGCACCATGGCCTGCTGCCGCTGCTGGACGTGGTGCTGGAGCAGCCGATCGGCATGAAGTTCGTGACCCTGGCGCTGGAGTCGACCGACGGACGCGTCAAGGCCGGCAAGGGCGTCTCGCCGGGCTTCCTGTTCGCATCCCTGCTGTGGCACCAGGTGCTGGAGAAGTGGAACGCCTACCGCGCCGCCGGCGAATCGCCGATCCCGGCCCTGCACCTGGCGGCCGACGACGTGCTGGAGACGCAAACCGACAACCTGGCCCTGCAGCGCCGCATCGCCACCGACATGCGCGACATCTGGGCCATGCAGCCGCGCTTCGAGCGGCGCGTCGGCCGCGCACCCTACAAGCTGCTGGAGCACCCGCGCTTCCGCGCCGGCTACGACTTCCTGCTGCTGCGCTGCGCCTCGGGCGAACTGCCGGCCGAGATCGGCGAATGGTGGACCGAGTTCTACGACGCCGAAGGCGGCGAACGCGAACGCCTGGTGGCCGCGGCCAACACCCGCGAACGCGAAGGCGGCGGCCCTCCCAAGAAGCGCCGTCCGCGCCGCGGTCCGCGCAAGACCAGCGGCGAAGGTGCGCCGGCAGCCCAGGGGGCGGGCGGCGGCGAGGAATGATCGCCTACATCGGCATCGGCGCCAACCTGGGCGATGCGCAAGGAAACGTGCTGGACGCGATCGCGCGCCTCGGCGCCCTGCCCGGCGCCACCCTGATCGCCAGCTCCAGCCTGTACCGCACGGCGCCCATCGATTCGGGCGGCGGCGACTACGTCAATGCCGTCGCCAGCATCGAGACCTCCCTGGGGGCGCAAGCCTTGCTGGAAGCCCTGCAGGCCATCGAACTGGCGCACGGCCGCGAGCGGCCCTACCGCAACGCGCCGCGCACCCTCGACCTCGACTTGCTGCTGTACGGCGACGGGACCATCGCCACCGGCACGCTCACGGTGCCGCATCCGCGCATGCACGAACGCGCCTTCGTGCTGGCGCCGCTGCTGGAAATCGCGCCCGACGCGGTGATCCCTGGCCTGGGCCCCGCGGCGGGCTTCGTGCCGCGGGTGGCCGACCAGTTCATCGCCCGGATTGCCTGACCGGATCAGGCAGTCCGATTCACGCCACATCCACCACGATCTTGCCACGTGCGCTGCGGTCCTGCATGGCCGCGTGGGCCTGGTTGGCCTCGGACAGCGCGTAATGCCGCTCGTCGAGCAAGACCTTGATGTTCCCTTCGTCCACCAGCCTGGCTGCCTGCGCCATGATGTGGCCATGGTTGGCGCGGCCCTTGCCACTCAACAGTGGCAGGAGGGTGAACACACCGGAATACGTGGCGGCGCGGAATGAGAGCGGCGCCAGCGCGTGCGTTCCCCAGCCCAGGCAGCTGACGACGTGGCCGTGGTAGCGGCGCGCCGCCAAGAAGGAGGCGTCGAGGGTGGCGCCGCCCACGGTGTCGTACACGATGTCGAAGCCTTCGCCGTCCGTGTATCGCTTGACGTAGTCCTCGACGCTGCTGGCCTGGTAGTCGATGAACACGGCGCCGAAGCCTTCGATGGTGGCGCGCTGCTGGGCGCTGCCGGTCGCGTAGACCTCGGCGCCGGCCGCCCTGGCGATCTGCACGGCGACATGCCCGACGCCGCCGGCGCCGCCATGCACCAGCACCTTCATGCCGGCTGCGAGCCGGGCGCGGTCCACCAGCCCTTCCCATGCGGTGATGAATACCAGCGGCAGGGCCGCGGCCTCGCGCATCCCGATACTGGCCGGCTTATGGGCGAGCAGGAGAGCGTCCACGGCGGCGTATTCGGCGAGCGATCCTTGCACGCCGCCCACGCCGCCGGTCATGCCCCACACCTCGTCTCCCGGTGCGAAGCCTTGCACGCCTTCACCGACCGCTTCCACCACGCCGGCCATGTCGATGCCGAGAATGGCGGGGAGGCTGACCTTGGCATGATCCGCCTTGCCGGCAGCGACCTTGAGGTCGAGGGGATTGACGCCGCTGGCCATGACGCGGACCAGGACCTGGCCGGCGCCCGCATGCGGACGGCTCAGCTCGGTCACGGTCATCGGCGCGTCGAATGCGCTGAGGACAACTGCTTTCATCGTCTGTTCCATGATCTGCTCCGGTGGGTGAAGGATGATTCAGTGTAGTGAGCCGGCCGGGGCAGTTCAATGGAGCAAGAGCGGATGCAGTTTTCAGGAAGCCGGGATAATCGGCGCCTGGATGCCGGCCCGCGCAGCGAACAGTTCCGCCACAAAGTCGACGAAGGCCCGCACCTTCGCGGCGCGCTGCTGCCTTTGCTGGAACAGGGCGTGCACCAACGGGCCATCGGCTTGCCAGGGCACCAGCAGGGGCAGCAGTTCGCCGCTACGCAAGGCGTCCGCGACGGAAAGCGACAGGAACTGGCCAATGCCGGCGCCCGCCTTGCACAACTCGAGCAGGGAGTCGGCATGGTCGGAGCTGAAGCGCGTCTGGGGGACGACTTCGCCGGCGCCCTTGAACACCCACGGCCGCAGACGCCTTGCTTTCGGCAGCATGAAACCAAGGCAGGCGAAATCATGCAATGCATCGGGCGACGCGGGCAGGCCGTAGCGGCGCACGAAGTCCGGCGAGGCGCAGCAGATGAAGCTGGTCTGCATGAGCTGGCGTGCGACGAGGCCGGAATCCGCCACAGGCCCGATGCGGATCATCACGTCCACGCCTTCCTCGACCATGTCGAGCCAGCGGTCGCTGACGGTCGCACGGACGGTGATGTCAGGGTATTGCGCCAGGAAACGCGGCAGCGCCGGAGAGACAATCAGCCGCGAGACGAGTCCCGGCATGTCCACCCGCAAGGTTCCGCTCGGCGTGTCGGCGGCGTCATGGAGCCGCGCTTCCAGTTCCTGCATGTCGGCCAGCAATTGCAATGCATGCTGGTAGCACTGGCTGCCCTCGCTGGTCAGGGACATGCTGCGCGTGGTCCGGTGCAGCAGCTTCACGCGGAAATGCGCCTCGAGGCTGGCCACGTGGGTGGTGACGGAGGACGTGGACATGCCGAGCCGCTCCGCAGCCCTGCTGAATCCTCCCGCATCCACCACCGCGCAGAACACGCGCATCGCATCAAGCCTGTCCATGGTGTCCTTTTTGCCGCGTCAGAAAAGCAGCGCCAGGTAGATTCCCGAGACCGCCAGAGTCGCCAGCGTGACCGGCACACCCACGCGGGCATGGTTTTTCCAGTCGATGGCGATTCCGTACCTGGCCGCGGCATCCACCACGATGATGTTCGCGATACTTCCTACAATCAAGAGGTTCCCTGCCAGCGTGCTGACCAGGGCAAGCAGCACGCCGCCGATTTCATGGTGGACAGCGGGCAGGAGCAGCATCACCGCGGGCACGTTGGAGACGAGGTTGGAAAGCAGGAAGGTGGCCAGGAACAGCGATCCCGGCTCGTCCAGCCGGACGCCGGCGGTGGCGAGATACGCCATGGCGTCGGCGGGCATGCCGGTGCGCTGCAGGGCATGGTTCACCACGAAAAGGCTCATGAACAGGACGAGCAGCTCCCAGTCCACCAGGCCCAGCATCTTGCGGGAATGCAGCCGGCGGCTCATCAACAAAATGCCGGCGCCGATCAGCGCCATGTGTTCCCTGGGCCAGGGCGCCACCAGGAAGGCCACCAGCAGCGCACCGGCGATGACGAGCCCCTTGATCGTCTGCCACGCGTCGAAAGGCACTTCCTCTGCTTGCGGCCCGGGAGCGGTTGCACCGTCTGCCAAGGCGCCGGCTTCTTTCCATCGCCCGCCGATCTGCCGGACGATCAGCGCCCAGCTGATGAAGAGCCCTACCACGACGGGCAGGAGCGCCTTCAGGAAGTAGGCGCCGAAAGGCAGGCGCAGCGTCTGACCGATCAGCATGTTCTGCGGATTGCCGATCAAGGTCGCGGCCGAGCCGATGTTGGCGGCAATGGCCAGCGCCAGGAGGAAAGGAAGCGGCGCGAGCCGGCGCCGCCTGCAGGCCTCGATCAGCACTGGCGCGACCGCCAGGCAAACGATGTCGTTGCTGAATATGGCAGACAGCGCGGCGGTGATCACGACCAGTACAGCCAACAAGCCCGCGGGACGCAAGGGCAAGCCCGCCAGCCGGTGGGTGACCCAATCGTAAAACCCGCCAAGACGCATCTGGGCCGATATCACCATGAAGGAAAACAGCAGGATCATTGTCGGCAGATCGATCGCCGCCACCGCTTCGTCGAGGCTCAGCGCGTCGATGCCGATGAGCGCGATGGCCCCCAGCAAAGCCACGCCAGTGCGGTCGAGCTGGAGGAAGGGCAGTCCCCCGAGGATCATTCCGAGATAAACAACGAGAAAGATAATGAGGATAGTCGTGGCCATTGGGGCGTCGATAAACGGCATTCTGCATGTAAACCCTGTTCATCTTAGCAAAACCCGCCGGGGCGCCGTTTCATTCCTAGAAGACCCTTTCTAGAAGCTTTCCTGCGCAATCGCGGCCGCCGCATTACACTACGCGCTCTGGAAGTTTCGTTTTCAAAAGGATATCTATGAGCGCTTATCTCGGTGGTGGCGGCAACGAGGCGCCGAAGCCCGTGGCCAAGGCCGTGACCGTTCCCTCCCTGCTCGCCATGCGCGCTGCCGGCAACAAGATCGCGATGCTGACCGCCTACGATTCCAGCTTCGCGTCCCTGATGGACCGCTGCGGCGTCGAAGTCCTGCTCATCGGCGATTCGCTGGGCATGGTCTGCGCCGGCCACGACTCGACCCTGCCGGTGACCGTGGCCGAGGTGGCCTACCACACGGCGTCCGTCGCACGCGGCAATAAAAACGCGCTGGTGCTGGCCGACATGCCCTTCGGCGCCTACGGCAATCCGCAGCAGGCCTACGACAGCGCCGTGCAGCTGATGCGCGCCGGCGCCCAGATGGTCAAGATCGAAGGGGGCGCCTGGCTGGCCGACACCGTGCGTTTCCTGGTCGAGCGCGGCATTCCCGTGTGCGCCCACATCGGCCTGACCCCGCAGTTCGTGCACACTTTCGGCGGCTTCAAGGTGCAGGGCAAGACCGACGAGGCGGCCGAACGCCTGAAGGCCGACGCGCTCGCGCTGCAGGCCGCGGGCGCCATGATGGTGGTGCTGGAAGCCATTCCGGCGGCCCTGGGCAAGGAAGTCACCGAGCTGCTGTTCATCCCGACCATCGGCATCGGCGCCGGCCCGGACTGCTCGGGCCAGGTGCTGGTGATGCACGATCTGCTGGGCGTGTTCCCGGGCCGTAAGGCGCGCTTCGTGCGCAACTTCATGGACGGCCAGACCAGCATCGACGCCGCCGTCACCGCCTACGTGGCGGCCGTGAAGGACGGCAGCTTCCCCGGGCCGGAGCACTGCTTCTAAAGGAGGCGAGGTGGAAGGCCAGCCGCAGTCGACCGGCCCGCAGTCAACCCGTCTATTTCTGGCTCTTTGGCCGGACCCGGCCATTCGCCACCAGCTGCGCGAATGGCGCGACGCCTGGGGCTGGCCGCGCGGGGCGGCGCCGGTGCATACCGACAAGCTCCACCTCACCCTGCACTTCCTGGGCAACCTGCCTTCCGACCGGCTGTCCGCGCTGCGGGAGGAACTGACGGTGCCCTTCGAACCCTTCCGGCTGGAGCTGGGGCGGGCCGTGATGTGGCCGCACGGGCTGGCGGTGCTGGAGCCCAATGCGGAGCCGCCCGAGCTGCTGGCCCTGCATGCGCGGCTGGGCGAGGCGCTGGAGAAGCTTGGACTCGTTCCGGAAGCGCGCAAGTATCGGCCGCATGTGACCATGGCGCGGCGGGCTGGCGGTGCGGAGCTTCCCGTGTCCGGGCCGGCAATCACGTGGGAAACGCGGGGGTATGCGCTGGTGGAATCGCGGCCGGGGGATGGCGGGGGATATATCGTCCTGCGCGACTACGCTTAAGCTGACTATCACCGCGTCGGCGATCAGGTATGCCGCTTGACCACCCCCGCACTCACCGCAATCACCAGCCCCGACAGCGACAGCATCCCCAGCGCCACCATCACGCTCGACTGCGTCGCGATCCACCCCAGCACCGGCGGCGCCAGCAGCAGCCCGCCATAGCCGAGGGTGGCCACCGCCGCCACGCCCGCCCCGGCGCTCATGCCCGGAATGCGCGAGGCCGCGCCGAACAGCAGCGGCACCACGTTCGCCGCACCCAGGCCGATCAGCGCGAAGCCGCAGGCCGACAGTAAAAAGTGCGTGCTCAGCACCGCCGTGGCCAGCCCTGCGAACATCGCGATCCCGCCCACCACCATCACCCGCAGGGCGCCGAAACGCACGATCATCCGGTCGCCCGCGAAGCGGCACGCCGCCATCGCGATCGAGAACGCCGAGAAGCCGATGGCCGCGGTGGCCGGCGCCGCGCCGGTGCGCTCCTGCATCAGGAGGCCGCTCCAGTCCACCAGCGCGCCCTCCACCGCGAAGCACAGCATGGCCAGCAGCCCGAGACCGAGCGCGGCGCCGCGCGGCAGGCTGAAATGGCTGCCATGCGCATGGGTCGGCGCAAAGGCGAGCACCCGCGGCGCGGCCACGGCCAGCACCGCCGCCGTGAGCACGCCCATCGCCAGCGCGCCCTGGCCATGTCCCCAGCCCTGGCCGATGAACAGGCCGCCCAGCGCGGCGCCGAACAGGCCGCCCAGGCTGAAGAACCCGTGGAAGGAAGACATGGTCGGGAGCCCGCGCGCGGTCTCGACCTCGCTGGCGTTGGCGTTCATCGCCACGTCCAGCGCGCCATTGGAGATGCCGAACAGGAAGGCGGTGACGAAGAGCGGCGCCAGCCCATCCACCTTCATGATCAGTCCCAGCATGAGCGCGAACGCGAAGCCGGACAGCAGGGTCATGCGGCGCGTGCCGAAGCGCGAGGTCAGCCCGCCCATCAGGGGCATGGCCATCAGTGCGCCCGCGGCGATGGTCAGCAGCACCATGCTCAGGGTCGAGGTATCGATGCCCATGCGCTCCTGCACCACCGGCACGTGGGCGGCCCACAGGCCGATGCCGGCGCCGTTCAGCAGGAAGACGGTGGAGATGGCCCAGCGTCCCGCTTCGATGCTGCGCGCGCCGGTACTTGACATCGGGTTCATGCCTTGGCCTTTCCTGAAAATTTGATGTCGAGCGCCGGGTTGGCGCTGCGCAGCCGCTCGACGGCTTCCGGCGGCGCGTCGGCCTCCAGCACAAGGTGGTCGAGGTCGGCCAGCGCACCGAACACGAAGGCCGCGCCGTCTTCCAGCCGTTCGTTGAGCACGGCCACCACGCGCCGTGCGCTGCCGGCCAGCATGGCGCCCTTGAGCGCCGCTTCCTCGGGGTTCGCGGCGGCCAGGCCGCGCGCGGGATCGAGTCCGCACACGCCGACCAGGGCCAGGTCGGCGCGCAGGCGCTGCACCTCGAGCAGGGTAGCGGCGCCGACGGTGGCGCCGGCGTCCGGGTGATAGGTCCCGCCCAGCAGCACGATGCGGGTGCGGCGGAAGTGGCCCAGCGCCATGGCGATCTGGGGGCTGTTGGTGACGATGGCCGCGGCGCAGCCGTCCTCGAGCTGGCGCGCCAGCGCCAGGTGGGTGGAGCCGGCGTCGACCAGCACCGTGTCGCCCGGGCGGATGCACTCGCGCAGGCCTTGCGCCAGCTGGCCCTTGCGCGCCATGTCGGCCTCGGCCCGCTCGCTGAAGCTGGCTTCGCGGCGCAGGCGCACGGCCCCGCCATGCACGCGGCGCAGCAGGCCGGCGGCGTCCAGGTCGCGCAGGTCGCGCCGGATCGTGTCTTCCGAGGTGTCCAGGCTGCGCGCCAGTTCGACGGCCAGCACCCGGCCCTCGCGCTCCACCGCCTCGACGATCGCCTGGCGGCGCTCTTCCGCTAACTGCATGTGTCCTCCCGATGAGAGGTCAACTCTACACAAACGGGCAATAACACGCAAGTAAACGTAGAAACACGCAAAAACAGGCAAGCATGACTAAACAAGGATGCAACAGTGGCCTCCCAGCCACATAGGCGGCCTACCGATTAGTTGTTAAACTCCATTAACTTACGTTGCTATAAATATCATGGACAAGTCCTCCGCCATCCTCATCGTCGACGATTACCTCCTGATCCGCACCCACGTGCGCCAGGTGCTGGCCGAACTCGGCTACCTGAACGTCTTCCAGGCCGACAACGGCAAGTCGGCCCAGGACCTGATGCGCAAGCAGCAGATCGACATCGTGGTCGGGGACTGGGGCATGCCGGTCATGAGCGGCATCGACCTGCTCAAATGGATGCGCAGCGACCATCGCTACGCCCACACGCCCTTCATGATGCTGACCGCCGAGGCCAACCCGGCCTCGGTGCGCACCGCGCTGCAGGCGGGCGTGAACGCCTACATGATCAAGCCCTTCACGGTGCACAGCTTCGCCAGCAAGTTCATGAGCATGCTCGGCGTGACGCTCGACAGCGCGCCCGCCTCTCCTTTCGCCCCGCCTGCGCGCCCTGCCCGTCCCGCACCACCCTCAGCTCCAGCTCCAGCTCCGGCCGCGGCCCCTGCGGCGGTGGCCGTGGCGCCGTCCCTGCCGCCATCGAACGTGATCGGCCTGGACCAGCCGATCGGCGAGCGGGTCAGGAAGTGCACGGTGCTGATCGTCGACGACATCCCGACCAACATCGAGGTGCTGGCCGGGGTGCTGAAGGACGAGTACGCGATCAAGGTCGCGATCAGCGGCAAGAAGGCGCTGGAGATCGCCGACGCCTTCCACGTCGACCTGATCCTGCTCGACATCATGATGCCGGTGATGGACGGCTTCGAGGTCTGCCGCCAGCTCAAGGCGAATCCGAAGACGGCCCACATCCCGATCATCTTCCTGTCGGCGCGCGACGGCACCGAGGACGTGGTGTCCGGCCTGCGCCTGGGCGCGGTCGACTACGTGGCCAAGCCGGCCGATCCGACCATCCTCAAGGCGCGCCTGTCGGCCCACCTGATGCTGGCCACCGCCATGCAGGACCTGAAGCGCCAGAACGAACTCCTGATCGAGAACGCGCGCCTGCGCGAGGACGTCGAGCGCATGACCCGCCACGACCTCAAGAGCCCGATCGCGGTGGCCCTGCACGGCAGCCAGTTCCTGCTCGGGAGCGCGCTGAACGAAGCGCAGGAAGAGCAGGTGCGCATGATCGGCGAGGCGGCCGAGCACGCGCTCGAGATGATCAACCGCACCCTCGACGTCTATAAGATGGAGCAAGGCAGCTACCAGCCGGTCCTGCAGATGTTCGACCTGGGCGCGCTGCTGGCCAAGGTGGCGCAGCAGGTGCAGCTGGCCTTCACCGAGAAGGATGTGGTGATCCGCTTCGAGCCGCCCCAGGACCTGATGTGCCTGGGCGAGCCGATCCTGTGCTACTCGATGTTCAACAACGCGCTGAAGAACGCGGTGGAAGCGTCGCCGCAGGGCGCGGCGGTGCGCATGGTCGTGGCGCCGGGCTACGGCAACCTGCATGTCATGATCGACAATCCGGGAGAAGTGCCGGTGGGGCTGCGGGAGCGCTTCTTCGACAAATACGCGTCCAGCGACAAGATTGGCGGGACGGGGCTGGGGACGTACTCGATCCGGCTGATGGCCGAGGTGCAGGGTGGGAGCGTGAGCATGGAGTCGGGGTCGGGGGTGACCAAGCTGACGATTACGCTGCCTTGTCCGTGATGCGGGCAAACTTGGATCCCGGCCTTCGCCGGGATGACGTTGATTAAGTTTACCTATAGCCTTAAGACCGTCGTTCCGGCGAAGGCCGGAACCCAAGTTCTCTTACCGCAGCCGATCGCGCATCTCACACCAGCAGCATCAAATGCTCCCTCTCCCAAGAGCTGATCACCCTGCTGAAGGTCGCAAACTCCAGCTCTTTCACTTCGCAGTAGGCCTGCACGAATAAGTCTCCCAGCATCCCCGCCAGCTGCGGACACTGCCGCAGCCGCAGAATCGCATCCTCCAGGTCGCGCGGCAAATCGTCGTGTACGTGCTCGGCGCTGTCGCCGGTCGGTTTGGAAGGCCTGAGCTGCTCCGTCATGCCCAGCAGCCCGCAGCTCAGGGTCGCCGCCATCGCGAGGTAGGGGTTCACGTCCACTCCCGGCACCCGGTTCTCCACGCGCCGCGCCTCGGGAGAGGAGTTGGGCACGCGGATGCCGCAGGTGCGGTTGTCGTAGCCCCAGCGCACATTGGTCGGCGCCGACTGGAAGCGCGACAGGCGGCGGTAGGAATTCACGTGCGGCGCGAACATCAGCAGCGCATCGGGCACGTAGCGCTCCAGTCCCGCGATGTACTGGAAGAACAAGGGACTCGGTCCGCCATCCTCCGCGGTGAAGATGTTGCGTCCCGTGACGATGTCGACCACGCTCTGGTGCACGTGCATGGCGC
The DNA here is from genome assembly GCF_036961685.1 of Massilia sp. DD77. Taxonomy (NCBI): domain Bacteria; kingdom Pseudomonadati; phylum Pseudomonadota; class Betaproteobacteria; order Burkholderiales; family Oxalobacteraceae; genus Massilia; species Massilia sp. DD77. The sequence continues at coordinate 82,469 of NZ_JBAMDH010000010.1, read as the reverse complement.
TCCCCGGCTCGGTTTCCATGGGCTTGGCCATGAAGGTGGCGAAGATGCCATGGCGCAGGGCCGTCTCGCGCACGGCGCGCTTGAACAGGAACACGCGGTCGGCCAGCTCGAGCGCGTCGCCGTGGGCGAAGTTTATTTCCATCTGGCCCGCGCCGGCTTCGTGGATCAGGGTTTCCACGCCCAGGTCATGCGCCTTGCAGAAGCTGGAGAGCTCCAGGAAGAAGGGATCGAAGTCGTTCACCGCGTCGATCGAGTAGGACTGCCGGCCCGTCTCGGCCATGCCGGTGCGGCCCATCGGCGGGGTCAGGGGTTCGTGCGGATTGGTGTTGCGCGCCACCAGGTAGAACTCCATTTCGGGCGCCACCACGGGGCGCCAGCCGCGTTCCTCGTACTGCTTGAGTACGCGCCGCAGCACCGCGCGCGGCGCCAGCTCCACCAGCGAACCGTCGAAGTTCCGGCAGTCGTGAATGACCACGGCCACCCGCTCCGACGCCCATGGCACGACGCGCATCGTGCGCGGATCGGGCATGCAGATCATGTCGGGGTCGGTGGTGCCGACATAGGGCGCGTTGTTGGGCTGTTCGCCGTTGACGGTGTTCAGCAGCACGCTCTTGGGCAGGCGCATGGGGCCGCCGTCGAGGAACAGGTCTTTCGGCAGGATCTTGCCGCGCGCGATACCCGTCATGTCCGTGATGACGCATTCGACTTCGTGAATGTTGTGTTCGCGCAGAAACTCGCGCATCGCACTGTCGTCCATCGTGGTTCCGCCGCTGCCTCGGGATGGTCAATATAGCACCACGCCCACCCGCCCCGCGCGCCGCTGGCGGCTTTCCTCAATCCAGGCACCGAATCCCGCATTTCGCGTCATGGCCGGCCACCGGCGGCGCATTCTGCGCGATACTTTCACTATGAAAACATCAACACCCAAGCAGCCCGGCCATCGCCTGATGTGGAAGATCTATGCGATCGGCTGGGTGGTCTACGCCGCTTTCCTGGCCACCGCCGACCAGCTGGACCAGGTCGTGGCGGGACAGCCCGACCTCGGCAAGGCCGCCCTCTCCTTCTTCGGCATGCTGCCCTCCGCCCTGCTGCTGGCCCTGGCCTGGCCGCTGACCGGCTGCCTGGAGCGCCGCCGCGCAAGGCTCTCGACCATCGTCGCGGTCCATGCGTTCGCCGCGCTCAGCTTCTCCCTGGTGTCGCAAGGCCCGTTCTGGCTGTTCTTCGGCGCCAACAAGCCGGTGGTCTGGTACATCTGGCCCCTGCTCTACCACTGCATGACCTACCTGCTCGGCGCCGGCGTGTTCCACCTGATCCGCGCAGGCGACACGGCGCACCGCCATGCCCTGGCGATGCAGGAAACGCAGCGGCTCCTGATCGCCTCGGAACTGAACGCCTTGCGCAGCAAGCTCAATCCCCACTTCCTGTTCAACACCCTGCATTCGATCATCGCCCTGACCCGCAAGGACCCGGATGCGGCGGAAACCGCGCTATTCCAGTTCTCTGACATGCTGCGCTATGTGCTGGATACGGAAAAGAGCGGCAGCGACCGGGTCACGCTGGATGCGGAGCTCGACTTCGTGCGCGACTACCTGGAACTGGAAGCGCTGCGCCTGGGCGGCCGGCTGAACGTGCAATGGCAGCTCGACCCCGATGCCGGCAGCGAACAGGTGCCCGCGCTGTCCTTGCAGCCGCTGGTCGAGAACAGCATCAAGCATGCGTTCAACCCGCACAGCCGCCCCGGCACCCTGCACATCCAGACCGTGCGCGACGACGCGGCGGGCCGCCTCCGCTTCGCCGTGCGCGACGACGGGCCGGGCGTGGAGGCGGACGCGATCCGGCGCAGCGCGGGCCTCGGCCTGCGCACGGTGGAAAAGCGCCTGGTGCTCGACTACGGCGCGGAGTCGGCGCTGCGCATCGACACCGCGCCCGGCGCCGGCTTCGCCGTGGCCTTTTCCATTCCGCTCGAAACGACAGGGAAACCCGCATGACCACCAAGACCGTATTCTTCGCGGAAGACGAACCCCTCGCACGCGAGGTGCTGCGCGATGCCATCCAGGCCCACGCCGGATTGCGCCTGGTGGGCGAAGCCGCCGACGGCGCTTCGGCGCTCGCCCAGATCCACCGGCTGCGGCCCGAGGTGGTGTTCATGGACATCCAGATGCCCGAGATGACCGGGCTGGAGGTGCTGCGCCGCCTGGATTACCTGCCGCGCATCGTGTTCACCACGGCCTACGACCAGTACGCCGTGACCGCCTTCGAGCTGAACGCCGTCGACTACCTGCTCAAGCCCTTCACCCGCGCGCGCTTCGAGGCGGCCGTGACGCGCCTGCTCGATACGCCGGAGCGCTCTCCGGCGGAACTGGGCGAGGTGCTGGCCGAGGCCGGGCAGCGCGAGGTGAAGCGCGTCGAACGCATCCTGGTGCGCGACCGCGGCCGCATCTTCCCGCTGGCGGTGAGCGACATCGAGTACATGAAATCGGATTCCAAGTACACGGTGATCGTCGCGCGCGGCCAGAACTTCCTGGTGCGGCTCGGCATCTCGGAACTGGAAGCCCAGCTCGACCCGGCGCGCTTCATCCGCATCCACCGCTCGGTGCTGGTGAACCTCGATTTCGTCGAATCGATGACCCCGGACGACCAGTCGCAACTGCAGATCGACATGCGCGACGGCACCCGCCTGGGCGCCAACCGGGAGGCGTCCAAGGCGCTGCGCGACATGTCGATCTAGTCACTTGAGCCGGAAATTCGTTGAATCCTGCAGCTAGCAGATCGATCCTGTCGTACTTTTCCCAGTCTTGATGTCGACGCCGATGTAGCAGGTGTAAGGATACGACTTCGAATCTTTGTCGAAGGTACATGAAACGTCCCCTCGCCGCCTGATCCGAAGCCCCGATTCCTCACCACAGGCGTCTTTCTGGTCGGGACCGATCGAGGCAAACAACTCTTGGGCAAGCTGACCTTCCATCATCAATGAAAGCTTCTGCTTGCCCGCTTTGGGCGGCTCTTTTTCGCTCAGACTGCCGGAGTAGCTCAGGTAGCTCACCTTGGCAGGATGGAAGTCTCCGTCCCATTCTTGCGGTGCCGCAGCGTGTGAATGGGAGAAAGCGGCAACCGCGAATAGCATGGCACCGGCCAGCAGCAGAAACGTAGTACTTCGCATGAGGCTTCCTTTACTAAGCGCTATGCAGGTGGTCGTTGTGCTTATTCCAATATTTCACGCCGGGGATATGCAGGTCGTTGAAGCCCTGTATGGGTGCCATATGTGTAGTAGCCACCGTCCTCCGGGGCTTGGGGAAGCATGAACATGCCGCGTGAATCGCGTGGTTAAAATCCGGACATAAGCGTCTCCTCGGAGTCTAAGCGACGCTTATCGTTGCGCGAAACCTTGTGAATGAGCTTGGCAGGCATCAACTAGGATTGCCACCGGAATCATGGCGTGAAAAAACGTTGAAGCTCAGTCTGCTCGTAGGTCGCCTGCCCCGAGCGCGCTCACACCTGGATCCAGGTCGTCTTCAACTCCGTGTACTTGTCGAACGCATGCAGCGACTTGTCGCGCCCGTTGCCGGACTGCTTGTAGCCGCCGAAAGGCACCGTGATGTCGTCGCTGTCGTACTGGTTCACGTGCACCGTGCCCGCACGCAGGGCGCGGGAGGTGCGGATCGCCTTGCTCATGTCGCGGGTCCACACGGCCGCCGCCAGGCCATAGGGCGTGCTGTTGGCCTGCTTGATGGCCTCATCGAGGTCGGTAAAGGACAGCACCGACAGCACCGGCCCGAAGATCTCTTCGCGCGCGATGCGCATCGCGCCGTCGACGCCGTCGAACAGGGTGGGTTCGATGTACAGGCCGCCGCTGTCCTGGCGCGCCGCGGCGCCGCCCGCCAGCAGGCGCGCCCCGGCCGCCTTGCCGTCCTCGATGTAGCCGAGCACGGTCTTCATCTGGGCCTGGTCGACGATGGCGCCCATCACCGTTTCCTCGTCGAGCGGGTCGCCCGGCGCGTGGCGCGGGATCAGCGTCATCGCCTTGTCGAGGAAGGCTTCGCGGATCGATTCCTCGACGAACAGGCGCGAAGGCGCGTTGCAGCTTTCGCCCTGGTTGAAATAGATAGAGCCGATCGCGCTCTCGACGGCGGCGTCCAGGTCCGGGCAGTCGGCGCACACGATATTGGCCGACTTGCCGCCCAATTCAGTCCAGGCGCGCTTCAGGTTCGACTGGCCCGCCATCTGCACGATCTGCTTGCCCACGCGGGTGGAGCCGGTGAAGCCGATGCAATCGACGTCCATGTGCAGGGCCAAGGCCTTGCCCGCTTCGTCGCCGTAGCCGGGCAGTACGTTGAACACGCCCGGCGGCACGCCCGCCTCCAGCGCCAGCTCGGCCAGCCGCAGCGCACTGAGAGGCGCTTTCTCGGACGGTTTCAGCACCACGCTGTTGCCGGCCGCCAGGGCCGGGGCGATCTTCCAGGCCGCCATCAGCATCGGATAGTTCCAGGGGATGATGGCGGCCACCACGCCCACCGGCTCGCGGGTAATCAATGCCAGGCTGTCCTCGGGGGTGGGCGCGACCTGGTCGTAGATCTTGTCGACCGCCTCGCCGTACCAGCGGATGCAGTTCTGGGCCAGCTGCACGTCCACGCTCAGGCTGTAGCGGATCGGCTTGCCCATGTCCATGGTCTCGAGCAGGGCCAGCTCGTCGCGGTGCGCCAGCATCAGGTCGGCGAAGCGGACCAGGACGCGCTTGCGCGCGGCCGGCGCCATGCCGGCCCAGCGCCGGTCCTCGAAGGCCCGGCGCGCCGCGGTGACGGCCAGGTCGACGTCGAGCACGTCGCAGCGGGCCACCTCGGCCAGCTTGCGGCCGTCGACCGGCGACAGGGAATCGAAGCACAGGCCGGAACGCGCGTCCACGCGCCAGCCGTCGATGAAGGCGCGGCCGTCGGCGTTGAGTGCGGCGGCTTGTTCATGCCAGGTTTTTGTTGTCATTTCGCCCATCCTTCAATGAAAAGCAACCGAGGAGCAACAACCCGGTACAAATCCTGGGAAAGTTGCTCCAATCGCCAGGTTCTGCATTTATAATCGCGGATTTTCCGCCCGATAATATTCTGTCCCTCGGAGCACACCGCATGAACACCACTTTGATCATTTTTGTCGTGCTCTACCTGCTGGGTACGCTGGCGCTCGGGATGTGGGCGGGTACACGGATCAAGAATACCAGCGACTTCGCCGTAGCGGGTCGCAGCCTGCCCCTGATCATGGTGATCACCACCACGTTCGCCACCTGGTTCGGCGCCGAGACCGTGATGGGCGTGCCGGCCAAGTTCGTCCAGGGCGGCCTGAACGCCGTGATCGAAGACCCGTTCGGGGCCGGCACCTGCCTGATCCTGGTCGGCCTGTTCTTCGCCACCAAGCTCTATAAACTCAACCTGCTGACCATCGGCGACTACTACCGCCAGCGCTACGGCAAGGGCATCGAGGTGTTCTGCTCGGTGGCCATCATCCTGAGCTACCTGGGCTGGGTGGCGGCGCAGATCACCGCCCTGGGCCTGGTGTTCTCGGTGCTGACCAACGGCGCCATGGCGCCCGCGACCGGGATGCTGATCGGCACCCTGGCGGTGCTGGTCTACGTGGTGGTGGGCGGCTTCCTGGCGGTGGCGATCACCGACTTCATCCAGATGATCGTGCTGGTGGTCGGCATGAGCATCATCGCGGTCTTCGCGGCCGACCTGGCCGGCGGTTCCGACAAGGTGCTGGCGATGGCCCAGCAGGCCGACCTGTGGCGCGTGCTGCCGGAGCCGAGCTTCACCGACATCATGTTCTTCATCGGCGCGGCCATCACCATGATGTTCGGCTCGATCCCGCAGCAGGACGTGTTCCAGCGCGTGATGTCGGCCAAGGACGCCCCGACCGCGCGCACCGGCGCCGTGATCGGCGGCGCCAGCTACATCCTGTTCGCCTTCGTGCCGATGTTCATCGTCGCAGCAGCCGTCGTGGTGATGGGCGGCTCCGCCATGGAGATCGCCAAGAACGACTACCAGCGCCTGCTGCCGACCTTCATCATGACCAAGATGCCGCTGGTGATGCAGATCCTGTTCTTCGGCGCCCTGCTGTCGGCGATCAAGAGCACCTCCTCGGCCACCCTGCTGGCGCCGTCGACCAGCTTCGTCGAGAACATCCTCAAGCACCTGCGTCCCGGCATGAGCGACAAGCAGCAGCTGCTGGCGATGCGCGTGACCGTGGTGATCTTCGCGGCGATCGTGCTGACCTATGCGATCGCGATGGAAGGCACCTCGATTTACGAACTGGTGTCGAGCGCCTACCAGGTGACCCTGGTCGGCGCCTTCGTGCCGCTGGTGATGGGCCTGTACTGGAAGCGCGCGACCACCCAGGGCGCGATCCTGTCGATCGGCGCGGGCATTCTCGTGTGGCTGCTGTTCTTCCCGCAGCTGACCACGTGGGGCGAGCATTTCCCGGGGCAGCTGGCGGGCCTGCTGGCGGCGTTCGCGGGCATGTTCGTGGGGTCGCTGGCGCCGCAGGTGTTCAAGAATCATGGTGAGGCGAAGGTGGTGGCGGCCTGATTGATTACGGCTCGCTGCGCTCGGATAAGGTAGCGGGTGCGGTGCGAACTTGGGTTCCCGCCTTCGCGGGAATGACGGGCAAAGTGAGCTGGCTACGAAAACTGTCGTAGTCCGCAGCTTTTAAACCGTCATTCCCGCGAAGGCGGGAATCCAAGTTTCGTTGAGCAACCACAAGCGCCGCTACTCAACCCATCCCCTTTTCCGCACCTCCTCCAGCGTCAAATCCAGGCAATCCCTGATCTTCTCCACCATCTCGTCGATCTCCGCCACCGTGATCGACAAGGGCGGCGCCACGATCATCCTGTCTCCTACGGCGCGCATGATCACCCCGTTGTCGAACATGAAGCCGCGGCACAGCATCCCCACCGCGTTCAAGGGCGGGAAGGCTTCGCAGTCGTGCACCGTGGCGCCCTTGCGGCGCACCAGGTTCAGCCCCGCCGCCAGTCCGCAGGTCTCGGCATGGCCCACCAGCGGGTGCGACACCAGCGAGGCGAAGCGCGCCTTCAGGTGCGGCCCGGTTTCCAGCGCCACCCGCTCCACCAGCTTTTCCTCGATCAGGATGCGCAGGTTTTCCAGCGCCGCGGCGCAGGCCACCGGGTGGCCGGAATACGTGAAGCCGTGGTTGAAGTCGCCGCCCTTCTCGACCAGGGTGTGGGCCACGCGGCTGCCCACCAGCACCCCGCCCAGGGGCACGTAGCCCGAGGTGACGCCCTTGGCGAAGGCGATCAGGTCCGGCTTGGCCTGCATCAGTTCGCAGCCGAACCAGGTGCCCAGGCGGCCGAAGCCGCAGATCACCTCGTCGGACACCAGCAGGATGTCGTACTTCTCGCAGATGCGCTGGATCTCGGGCCAGTAGGTCGCCGGCGGGATGATCACGCCGCCCGCGCCCTGCACCGGCTCGCCGATGAAGGCCGCCACCTTGTCCGGGCCCACTTCGAGGATCTTGTCCTCGAGCCAGCTGGCCGCCACCAGGCCGAAGCCGGCTTCGCTCATGCCGTGTCCATGTTCGGCATAGCTGGGCTGCTCGATATGGGTGATGCCGGGGATCGGCAGCCCGCCCTGGGCATGCATGGCCGCCATGCCGCCCAGCGAGGCCCCGGCCATGGTGCTGCCGTGGTAGGCGTTGCGGCGGCTGATGATCACCTGGCGCTCCGGCTGGCCCTGCAGCTGCCAGAAGCGCCGCACCATGCGCACAATGGTGTCGTTCGCTTCCGAGCCCGAGGTGGTGAAGAACACGTGCTGGAACTGCGGCGGCGCCAGGCTGGCGAGCAGCGCCGCCAGTTTCACCGCGGGCACGTTGGTGGTGTTGAAGAAGCTGTTATAGAAAGGCAGGGCCAGCATCTGCGCATGCACGGCCTCGGCGATGCTCGCGCGGCCGTAGCCGGCGTTCACGCACCATAGGCCGGCCATGCCGTCGATGATCTTCCTGCCTTCCGAATCCCAGAGATACACCCCGTCGCCGCGCACGATGACACGCGCGCCACGCTCGCGCAAGGCGGCGTGGTCGGTGAAGGGATGCAGGTAGTGCGCCGCGTCGAGCTGCTGCAGCGCCGCCGTGTCGTACGTGTCAAAGTTGTCCGCTGCCTGGACGCGCACCGGGGCTTGTGCCGTGAGCTTGGCTGTCATGATCGACTCCCATCATCGTGAATGTTCGTTGATCAGACATGCAGCAGCAGGTGCTCGCGCTCCCACGGGCTGATGACGCGCATGAATTCCTGGTGCTCGACTTCCTTCACCGCCGAGTAGACGTCGATGAAGCGCTCGCCCAGGATCTCGCGCAGGCGCTCCTCGCGCCGCAGCAGGGTGATCGCCTCGGACAGGCCCTGCGGCAGTTCGACCGGCATGTCGTAGGCGCTGCCCTCGACCATCGGCAGGGCGTCGATTTCCTCGGTCATGCCGAGATAGCCGCAGGCCAGGGTCACGGCCAGCGCCAGGTAGGGATTGGCGTCGGCGCCGATCACGCGGTTCTCGACGCGACGGTCCTGGGCGCCCGACACCGGCACCCGGAAGCCCACGGTGCGGTTGTCCATGCCCCATTGCAGGTTGATCGGCGCGGCGGTGTGGCGCACGATGCGGCGGTAGGAATTCACGTAAGGGGCGACGATCGCCATCGCCGAGGGCATGTAGCGCTGCAGGCCGCCGATGTAGTGCTGGAACAGCCTGGAGGCCGAGCCGTCCTCGTTGCTGAAGATGTTGCGGCCGGTCCTGGCGTCGACCACGCTCTGGTGCACGTGCATGGCCGAACCGGGTTCGCCTTCCATCGGCTTGGCCATGAAGGTCGCGTACATGTCGTGCTTGAGCGCCGCCTCGCGCAGGGTGCGCTTGAAGTAGAACACCTTGTCGCCCAGGCCGAGCGGGTCGCCGTGCTGGAAGTTGATTTCCATCTGGCCGGCGCCGATCTCGTGGATCAGGGTGTCGACGTCGAGGTTCATCATCTCGCAATAGTCGTAGATGTCCTCGAACAGTGGATCGAACTCGTTGACCGCGTCGATACTGTAGACCTGGCGGCTGGTCTCGGCGCGGCCGCTGCGGCCGATCGGCGCGGCCAGCGGCAGGTCGGGGTCGATGTTCTTGGCGGTCAGATAGAACTCGAGCTCGGGCGCGACCAGCGGCTTCCAGCCTCGTTCCGCATACAGCTTGAGCACGCGGCGCAGCACGCTGCGCGGCGCGAAGTCGACCAGGCTGCCGTCCGCGAAATAGCAGTCGTGGATGACCTGGGCGGTCGGGTCCACCGCCCACGGCACCATGGTGATGGTGGTCGGGTCGGCCTTCAGGATCATGTCGCGGTCGGTGGCGGAGATGGCGCGGTTATAGGCCTCGTCGCGCTCCGGCGTGTTGCCGGTGACGGTCATGCCCAGCACCACTTCGGGCAGCCGCATGCCGCGGTCTTCGGTGAATTTCACGCGCGGCAGGATCTTGCCGCGCGCAACGCCGGTCAGGTCGGGGACCAGGCATTCGATTTCGGTGGCCCGTTTCGCATCGAGCCATTCTTCCATGTCGGTGTAGCTGAAATTTTCGCGGATTGCCATGTTTGCCTCACTGTCTTTTCCAATACGGACGCGCAGGCGCGAACGCCGCGCGCGGGGATGCGGCAGGCAGGGAAGCTAGGGGACTGCGGTTGCCCACTTGCGGGTGGCAGCCCTGTGTTCAATAACGATCATCCGCGGCTCCGGCGCTGTTGCTCGGATTGTTGCTCGAGCTGTTCCAGGCACCTTGCCTCGCGCGCCTCCTTGTACTTGCGGCAGGCTTCGCCGAACGCGCCGAACATCTTCATCGAGTAAGGGTTGTGCTGGATGCGCCACTCCGGGTGCCACTGCACCGCCAGGGTAAAGCCCGGCGAGTCGGACACCGTGAAGGCCTCGACCAGACCGTCCTCGGCCACCGCTTCCACGCTCAGGCAAGGCGCGATCGAGTTCACGCCCTGGCCGTGCAGCGAGTTGACGGGGATCTCGTCCACGCCAAGGATCCCGTGCAGCATGCCGCCCTCGCACAGCTTGACGTTGTGGGCGTCGCCGTATTGCTCGTCCATGCCGAGTTCCGGTTTTTCGCGGTGGTCGAACTTGCCCGGCACCGCCTGCACCGCCTGGTGCAGGCTGCCGCCCAGCGCCACGTTCATCTCCTGGAAGCCGCGGCAGATCGCGATGATCGGCACGCCGCGCTTCACCGCTTCGCGGATCAGCGGCAAGGTGGTCTGGTCGCGCGCCGGATCTTGCGGCAGCGTGGGATCGAGCAGCTCTTCCGAGTAATAGCTGGGATGGACGTTGGACGCCGACCCGGTCAGCATGATGCCGTCGATCAGCGAAAACATGGTGTCCAGATCCAGCGACGCGCCGAGCGAAGGCAGGATCATGGGAGCGCAGTCGGCGCCGAGGACGACGGCGTCGACATACTTGTGCTGCGCGGCGTGGTACGGATGTTCGCCGAAATCACGCGTGCAGGCGGGAACGATGACGAGGGGGCGCATGGTCTTTACCTTGTGGTGAAGCGCACGAGTCCATCATACGAGGATTCGGGCTCGGACGCGAGATGCTGTTGATCCAGATCAACAAAACCGCAGAGTCGTGCTCCTGTGCCAATCTGCCAAGGAACTAAGTTCCGGTGACAAAAGCTTAACGGTAACTCGACCGGGACGCCAACACGGTTAGGCTAGGCAATGGGGTGAAAGATTCTTTCAGCAAATGCTCATGTAAGAAATATTCTTTCACCGCCGGAAAAAGTGAACTGTCGGTCAAATTTACAAATGACAAGGTTTTGTCAAATCGGCTTCCTTACCCCAGCTCTGGGAACGAGCAGTGGCACGCTTGTTGCATAGTTAATTGAACCCGGAATCGCCGGGCTCACCTCGACAGGAAAACGGATGAAGCTCCTCAAACGTCTCGTGGCTACGGCCAGCCTCGCGATCGCCGCCTGCGGCAGCGCCAATGCCGTCCCCATCACCAGCGTGGTCGATCCCCATCTCGACACCTATGTCTCGCTGCTGACACCCTATACCTACACCCATGACCTGCGCAGCCAGCTGCTGCCGGGCATGCAGATCGATTCGGCGACCCTGGTGGTCTCCCTGTGGGACCTGACCGACCTGCTGTTCCCCCTGCCGGAGACCCTGAACTTCAGTTTCGATGGCGCCAGCGGCGGCACCGTCAAGGATGTCGCGCTGGGCGGCGCCGACTACAGCCTCAATGTCGCGGCGGCCCTGCTCGACGACGGCTTGCTGACGGTAACGATCACGGCCGGCTGCAATCTGCGCTTCGGCCGGATCTGCGTCCTGCCGCAGGACGTCGTGTTCGACAAGTCGGTGCTGACGGCCGAGGTCACGGCGCCGGTGCCGGAACCGGCCTCCCTGCTCACCCTGTCCCTGGGCCTGCTGGGCCTGGCCGCGGCGCGCCGCCGCCGCTGAGGACGGGCGGCGCAGCGTCAACCCTGAGCTGCGCCGCATTGTTCGCGGCGGCGTCCATGCGGATGACGCCGGTTGAGAAAGGCTCTACTATGTCCGTTACGCAACGCTCCTACCACCTTGCGCCTACGGACCCATGAAAAAACTCCTGCCCGCCCTCCTCGCCGCATCCCTGCTTGCCGCTCCCGCCCTCCACGCCTCCGAACTCGAGAAGGCCATCGCGCGCGACTACGACAGCCACCTCGCCGCCCTGTTCGACCACTTCCACCGCAACCCCGAACTGTCCTTCCTGGAAGTGAAGACCGCGGCGCGCCTGGCGAAGGAATTGCGCGACGCCGGCTTCCAGGTCACCGAGAAGGTGGGCGGTACCGGGGTGGTGGCGATCCTGAAGAACGGTCCCGGTCCACTGGTGATGATGCGCGCCGACATGGACGGCTTGCCGATGCAGGAAAAATCCGGCCTGCCGAACGCCTCGACCGCCACCCAGAAGGACATGGAGGGCAACGTGATGCCGGTCGCCCACGCCTGCGGCCATGACGTGCACATCACCAGCCTGGTGGGCACGGCGCGCCGCATGGCGGCGGAGCGCGGCAAGTGGTCGGGCACCCTGATGCTGATCGGCCAGCCGGCCGAGGAACGCATCGGCGGCGCGCTGGCGATGATGAAGGACGGCCTGTACAAGCGCTTCGGCAAGCCGGACTACGCGCTCGGCTTCCACGTCAAGGCCGACCTCGCGACCGGCAAGGTGCATGCATCCGAGGTCTCGCCCTATTCCGGCGCCGACACCGTCGAGATCCTGGTCAAGGGCGTGGGCGCGCATGGCGCCAGTCCGCACCGCGGCAAGGACCCGATCGTGCTCGGCTCGATGATCGTGCTCGGCCTGCAGACCATCGTCAGCCGCGAACTGAGCCCGCGCGAACCGGGCCTGATCACGGTCGGCTCCTTCCATGGCGGCACCAAGGCCAACATCATCGGCGACAACGCCCGGCTCCAGCTGACCGTGCGCAGCGAGAGCCCGGCGACGCGCAAGCTGCTGCTGGACGCGATCAGGCGCGTGGCCGAACACACCGCGCGCGCCGCCGGCATGGCGGAGAACGAACTGCCCGAGGTGAAGCTGGTCGACCACCCGACCCCGCCCGTGCTCAACAACGTGGAGCTGGTACGCCGCCTGAGCGCGGCCTGGAAGCGCGACATCGGCGCGGACGCCATCGGCGACGAGGAATTCCGCGAAGGCATGGGCTCGGAAGACTTTCCGCAGTTCGTCACCGATCCCTATATCCCGAGCGTCTATTTCACGGTCGGCGGCACCGCGCCCGAGGACATCGCCGCGGCCAAGGCCGGCAAGCTGAAGCTGCCCAGCCATCACAGCCCGCTGTTCAAGGTCTTGCCCGGCCCCGCCGTGAAGCTGGGCGTCGAGGCCACCGTGGTCGCGCTGCAGGACCTGATGCGCAAGCAGTAGCAACGGAGGCCGGGCGCGCAGCGCGGCTTGTCGAAAAGGTCTACCATGCTTCCTTTCCAGACAACGCAACACGCGCGAGGAGTTCCATGCTGAACCTGAACGATCCTTCCCTGCTGCGCCAGCAGGCCTATATCGACGGCGCCTGGGTCGATGCCGACAACGGCGCCACCTTCCCGGTCGTGAATCCCGCCACCGGCGAGCAGCTCGGCACCGTCCCGCACATGGGCGCGCTCGAGACCCGGCGCGCCATCGAGGCCGCCAACGCCGCCTGGCCGGCATGGCGCAAGAAGACCACCAAGGAACGTGCGGCCATCCTGCGCGCCTGGTCCGACCTGATGCTGGCCAACGCTGGCGACCTGGCGCTCCTGATGACGGCCGAACAGGGCAAGCCCTTGCTTGAGTCCAAAGGCGAAGTGGCCTACGCCGCCTCGTTCTTCGAATGGTTCGGCGAGGAAGCCAAGCGCATCGCGGGCGAGACCCTGCAATCGCCCTGGCCGGACCGCCGCATCGTCGTCACCAAGGAACCGATCGGCGTGTGCGCCGCGATCACGCCCTGGAACTTCCCGGCCGCGATGATCACCCGCAAGGTCGGTCCGGCGCTCGCCGCCGGCTGCCCCATCGTGCTGAAACCCGCCGAGCTGACGCCCTATTCCGCACTCGCCCTGGCGGTGCTGGCCGAACGCGCCGGCGTGCCGAAAGGCGTGTTCAGCGTCGTGATCGGCGACGCCAAGGCCATCGGCGGCGAGATGACGTCCAACCCGCTGGTGCGCAAGCTGAGCTTCACCGGTTCCACCGCCGTCGGCCGCCTGCTGATGGAACAGTGCGCGCCCACGATCAAGAAGCTCTCGCTGGAACTGGGCGGCAACGCTTCCTTCATCGTGTTCGACGACGCCGATCTCGACGCGGCGGTCGAGGGCGCGATCGCCTCGAAATACCGCAACGCCGGCCAGACCTGCGTGTGCGCCAACCGCATCTACGTGCAGGACGGCGTGTACGACGCATTCGCGCGCAAGCTGGTGGCGGCGGTGGGCAAGCTCAAGGTCGGCAACGGCGTCGACGAAGGCGTCAACCAGGGCCCGCTGATCGAAGAGAAGGCGGTGCGCAAGGTCGAACAGCACATCGAGGATGCGCTGGGCAAGGGCGCCAAGCTGTTGGCCGGCGGCAAGCGCCACGCGCTGGGGCACAGCTTCTTCCAGCCGACCGTGCTGGCCGAGGTGACCTCGAACATGCTGATTGCGGGCGAAGAAACCTTCGGGCCGGTGGCGCCGCTGTTCCGTTTCAAGACCGAGGACGAAGTCATCGCCATGGCGAACGCCACCGAGTTCGGCCTGGCGTCCTATTTCTACGCGCGCGACATCGGGCGCGTATGGCGGGTGGCCGAGGCGATCGAGACCGGCATGGTCGGCGTGAACACCGGCCTGATCTCGACCGAAGTGGCGCCTTTCGGCGGGGTCAAGCAATCGGGCCTGGGGCGCGAAGGCTCCACGTACGGCATGGACGATTACCTGGTCGTGAAATACATCTGCATGGGAGGGGTGTAAGCGCCAGCCTGCCGCACCGGCACGTCGTACGCGCCAGTGGCGCGTACGACGGTCTTAGGGCCGCGGGCTGCGCTCCCTACTTCTTGTACTCGTAATACTTCCTCGCATCCCCCCTCACCTGCTCGGCGGGATACTTCGCCCGGTTCAGCACCATCTTTTCCTGCACCGCCGCGAACAGGTCCACATCGAGCTTGTCCGCCAGGCGCACCAGGTACACCAGCACGTCCGCCATCTCGTGGCGCACCTCCACCAGCTTGTCCGGCCCGAGCTCCTCGAGGCGGCCATGCTGCAGCCACTGGAAATGCTCCAGCAGCTCGGCCGCTTCCACGCTCAGGGCGGATGCCAGGTTCTTGGGCGTGTGGAACTGGTCCCAGTCCCGCTCGTCCACGAACTCGCGGACGATGCCGCGCAGCCGTGCCAGCTCGCTCACGCCGCGTCCTTCTCCACGTAGCCGTCCAGCACGCGCGCCAGCTTCGGTGCGATCTCGTCCTGGCTGCTGATGGTGATGCCCAGGTCGCGCAGCAGGCCGTCGTGCACGCCGTAGACCCAGCTGTGGATGGTCAGCGGCTGGCCGCGTTCCCAGGCGTCGCGCACGATCGTGGTCTGGGCGGTGTTGATCACCTGCTCGGCCACGTTCAGCTCCACCAGGCGGTTGGTCGCCGCGCGGCCGCTCACCGCGCCCAGGTACTTGCCGTGCTTCTCGCGCACGTCGCGCACGTGGCCCAGCCAGTTGTCCGCCAGGCCCACGCGGCCGTCGGTCAGCGCGGCATGCACGCCCGAGCAGCCGTAGTGGCCGCAGATGATGACGTGCTTCACCTTCAGCACGTCGATCGCGAACTGCAGCACGCTCAGGCAGTTCAGGTCGGAGTGCACGACCACGTTGGCGATGTTGCGATGGACGAAGAGCTCGCCCGGCGCCATGCCCAGCAGTTCATTCGCCGGCACGCGGCTGTCAGAACAGCCGATCCACAGGTATTCCGGCGCCTGCTGCTCGGAGAGCGCCTTGAAGAAGGTCGGGTCCTTGGCCACCATCGAGGCGGCCCAGTCGCGGTTGCGGGCAAACAGCTCTTCCGCGGTCAATCCCTTGGTCTTGTTGTCCATCTTGACTCCTTTTGTCGTATGCATCTTCGGCAACCCCGAAGTTTACCAGTGTTGAGAAGCGCCGTCCCGCGCGCCACGCTCAGCAATGCTTGGCGGCTTCGCGCAGGCTCAGGGGCGACAGCCGTGCGCGATGGGCGTCCACGAAGGCGCGCACGAAGGCCGGGTCGGTACGCGCATAGTCGCGCAGCGCCCAGCCGATCGCCTTGCGGATGAAAAATTCGCGTTCTTCCGCCAGCAGCAGGGCATGGCGCCCGAGGCGCGCCGTGTCGGTCGCACCCTTCCAGCCCAGCTGGTGCAGCATCGCCGCGCGCCGGACCCAGAAATCGGGATGCGCGATCCAGGCGTCCATGGTCACCTGGGCGCCGCGCCCGGCCAGCACGATGCGGCCGATCACCGCGGCCAGTCCGTCCACCGTGTCCCACCAGCTGTCGCGCAGCAGCCAGTCCTGCAGGCGCGGCAGCTGCGCCGGCGCCAGGCGCCGGTGGTGGTGGTGCAGCAGATCGATGGCGGTGTAGCGGAATTCGCGCTCCGGCAGCCGCCACAGGGCTTCCGCGGTGCCGAGCAGATGACCCGGGTCCTGCGGGTGGGCGGCGACCAGGTCCTTGACCGCGGCTCTCCGTACCGGCGCGGGCAGGCCCAGGAAGGCGAACTGGTCCTTCATGTAGGCGCGCATCGGAACTGCGCGCTCGAGGTCGGCCAGCGGGCGCAGGCGGTGTTCGAAGGCGGACGCATTCATCGTTGACATGGTGTGGTCCCGTGGGTTTGGGCGGCAAGATACAAAAAAACGCCGAGGGCTCGCACCGCTCGGCGTTTGGTTCGATCCGGACCGCTTACTCGAAGAAGTCCTTGACCTTGTCCATCCAGCCCTTGCTCTGCGGGCTGTGCTTCGCGCCGCCCTCGTTGGTCAGGCGGTCGAACTCGCGCAGCAGGTCTTTTTGCTTGTCGGTCAGCTTGACCGGGGTCTCGACGATCATGTGGCAGAACAGGTCGCCCACGTAGCCCGAGCGCACGCCCTTGATGCCCTTGCCCTTGAGGCGGAAGGTCTTGCCGGTCTGGGTGCCTTCGGGCACCGTGAACGAGACCTTGCCGGTCAGGGTCGGCACCTCGATCTCGCCGCCCAGGGC
Source organism: Massilia sp. DD77 (assembly GCF_036961685.1). Classification (NCBI taxonomy): domain Bacteria; kingdom Pseudomonadati; phylum Pseudomonadota; class Betaproteobacteria; order Burkholderiales; family Oxalobacteraceae; genus Massilia; species Massilia sp. DD77. Next base: position 65,784 of record NZ_JBAMDH010000010.1, on the reverse strand, counting down.
GGCCTTCGAGAACGAGATCGGCATCTCGCAGTGCAGGTCGTCGCCTTCGCGCTGGAACACGGCGTGCGGCTTGATGTGGATCTCCACGTACAGGTCGCCCGGCGGCCCGCCGTTGGTGCCCGGCTCGCCATTGCCCGAGGAGCGGATGCGCATGCCGTTGTCGATGCCGGCCGGGATCTTCACTTCCAGGGTCTTGTTGCGCTTGATGCGTCCGGCGCCGGCGCAGGCCGCGCAGGGTTCAGGAATGATCTTGCCGCTGCCATGGCACTTCGGGCAGGTCTGCTGGATGCTGAAGAAGCCTTGCTGCATGCGCACCTGGCCGTGGCCGGCGCAGGTGGTGCAGGTGACGGGCTGGGTGCCCGGCTTGGCGCCGCTGCCGTGGCAGGTGTCGCACTTGTCCCAGCTCGGCACGCGGATGGTGGTGTCGAAGCCGTTGGCCGCCTGCTCCAGCGTGATCTCGAGGTTGTAGCGCAGGTCGGCGCCACGGTAGACCTGGGGGCCGCCCGAGCCGCGGCCGCGGCCGCCGCCGAAGATGTCGCCGAAGATGTCGCCGAAGGCATCGCCGAAGCCGCCCGCGCCGAAACCGCCTCCGCCCATGCCGCTGTTCGGATCCACGCCGGCGTGACCAAAGCGGTCATAGGCCTCGCGCTTTTCCGCGTTGGTCAGCATCTCGTAGGCTTCCTTCACCTCCTTGAACTTCTCCTCCGCTTCCTTGTTGTCAGGATTGCGGTCGGGATGGTATTTCATCGCCAGCTTGCGATATGCCTTCTTGATGTCGTCTTCCGACGCATTCTTGGCCACCCCGAGGATCTCGTAAAAATCACGCTTTGCCATGCTCGGCACCTTGCTGTTAAGTCTATTTACAGAACGGTCTATGCAAAAAAACCGAGCCGGGAACCAGTCTGGTCATCGGCTCGGTCCCGTACGGGCGGGGCCCGACGGCCCCGCGCGCTGGTCTTACTTGGCGTCCTTCACTTCCTTGAAGTCCGCATCGACCACGTCGTCGTCCTGCTTGGCCGACCCGTCGCCGCCAGGAGCCTGCTGGCCGCCGGCCGCACCCGCGGCGCCTGCCTGCTGCGCCTGCATGTCGGCGTACATCTTCTCGCCCAGCTTCTGGGCCGCGGTCGACAGGGCCGCCGTCTTGGCGTCGATGTCGGCCTTGTCGCCGCTCTTGATCGCGCCTTCGAGGTCGGTGATGGCCGCTTCGATCTTTTCCTTCTCGCCGGCTTCCAGCTTGTCGCCGTATTCGGCCAGGGACTTCTTGGTCGAGTGCACCAGCGCGTCGCCCTGGTTGCGGGCTTCGGCCATTTCCTTGACCTTCTTGTCCTCTTCCGCGTTCAGCTCGGCGTCCTTCACCATCTTCTGGATTTCTTCTTCCGACAGGCCCGAGTTGGCCTTGATGGTGATCTTGTTTTCCTTGCCGGTGGCCTTGTCCTTGGCGCCCACGTGCAGGATGCCGTTGGCGTCGATGTCGAAGGTCACTTCGATCTGCGGGGTGCCGCGCGGCGCCGGCGGGATGCCTTCGAGGTTGAATTCGCCCAGGCCTTTATTGCCCGCGGCGATCTCGCGCTCGCCCTGGTAGACCTTGATGGTCACGGCCGGCTGGTTGTCGTCGGCGGTCGAGAACACCTGCGAGAACTTGGTCGGGATCGTGGTGTTCTTGTGGATCATCTTGGTCATCACGCCGCCCAGGGTCTCGATGCCCAGCGACAGCGGGGTCACGTCCAGCAGCAGCAGGTCCTTGCGCTCGCCCGACAGGACCGAACCCTGGATCGCGGCGCCGACGGCGACGGCTTCGTCCGGGTTGACGTCCTTGCGCGGATCCTTGCCAAAGAACTCCTTGACCTTCTCCTGCACCTTCGGCATGCGGGTCATGCCGCCGACCAGGATGATGTCGTCGATGTCCGAGACCTTGACGCCGGCATCCTTGATCGCGATGCGGCATGGCTCGATGGTCTTGGAGATCAGTTCCTCGACCAGCGATTCCAGCTTGGCGCGGGTCATCTTCAGGTTCAGGTGGACCGGCGCGCCGTTCGCCATGGCGATGTAGGGCTCGTTGATCTCGGTCTGCTGCGAGGACGACAGCTCGATCTTGGCGCGCTCGGCCGAAGCCTTGATGCGCTGCAGGGCGATCGGGTCCTTCGACAGGTCGAGGCCGTTGATCTTCTTGAACTCGTCGATGATGTAGTCGATGATGCGCTGGTCGAAGTCTTCGCCGCCCAGGAAGGTGTCGCCGTTGGTCGACAGCACTTCGAACTGCTTCTCGCCTTCGACGTCGGCGATCTCGATGATCGACACGTCGAAGGTGCCGCCGCCGAGGTCATACACGGCGATCTTGCGGTCGCCCTTGTCGGTCTTGTCCAGGCCGAAGGCCAGCGCGGCCGCGGTCGGCTCGTTGATGATGCGCTTGACGTCCAGGCCCGCGATGCGGCCGGCGTCCTTGGTCGCCTGGCGCTGCGAGTCGTTGAAGTAGGCCGGCACGGTGATGACCGCTTCGGTGACTTCCTCGCCCAGGTAGTCCTCGGCGGTCTTCTTCATCTTGCGCAGGACTTCCGCGGAGATCTGCGGCGGCGCCAGCTTCTTGTCGCGCACGCCGACCCATGCGTCGCCGTTGTCGGCTTGCAGGATCTGGTAAGGCATCAGCGAGATGTCCTTCTGGACTTCCTTTTCCTGGAACTTGCGGCCGATCAGGCGCTTGACGGCGAACAGGGTGTTCTTCGGGTTGGTGACGGCCTGGCGTTTCGCCGGCGCGCCCACGAGGATTTCACCATCTTCCTGATAAGCGATGATCGACGGCGTAGTACGCGCGCCTTCGGCGTTCTCGATCACCTTCGGCTGGCCGTTTTCCATGATCGCGACGCAGGAGTTAGTGGTTCCCAGGTCGATACCAATGATTCTGCCCATGATTTTTTTCCTTTTAGCTTTATGTTTCGGATGGATTCAATATTGGGAAAAACTGCGTGCTTTCAAGAGCTTAACTCGCCGCACGCTCCCGTTTTTGTTTTTCGCTTATTTCGGTGCGGCTGCGGTGACGATGGCCGGACGCAGCAGGCGGTCGGCGATCATGTAGCCCTTCTGGAGCACGGCGACCACGGTATTGGCTTCCTGCTCGGACGGCACCACGGCGACGGCCTGGTGCTTGTTCGGGTCGAGCTTGTCGCCCGGCTGCGGCATCACTTCGAGCAGGCGGTTCTTTTCGAAGGCCGCGCTGAGCTGCTTGAGGGTCATCTCGACGCCTTCGCGGATCGCTTCGACGGTCTGGGTCTCGACCTTCAGGGCCATTTCCAGGCTGTCGCGCACCGGCACCATGGCTTCGGCGAAGCTCTCGATCGCAAACTTGTGGGCCTTGCTCACGTCTTCCTGGGCGCGGCGGCGGATGTTTTCCGCGTCGGCCTTGGCGCGCATGAAGGCGTCGTGCATCTCGGCCAGCTTGGCTTCGGTAGCGCTCAGCTGTTCTTCGAGGCCCGGCTCGCCCGATGCGGCGGCGGCAGGCTGGGCTGCTGCCGCGTCGATAACGGGCGCTTCGCCTTCAGGCTGGTTCATCACCTCTTTGTTTTCTTGGTCTTGCATCGAAAAAACTCCTAGAATCAAGGACTTGGCTGAGACAGGACAGATTCCCGCCTGGATGGTCAGGCATCCAGATGGGGCGATCTCCTACAATTTCAAGGGGAATTGCAGAAAAAGCATCCCGAAGCCGGCCTGATAACAATTGTTACAGTATTTACTATTTCCGTGATTCATTTCCCAACGAGAAGCCGTAAGCTTCTCGATAAGCTTGCTTATGGATGAGCAAGCGACCCGGGAGCAGACATCATGCGATTACCACTGATCAGCGGCGCCGTCGTGCTGTACACCCTGGCCGTGATGGCCTGGCTGTGCTACGTGGGCATCGGCGCGACGCCTTGACAAACCGGCCATTCTAGCAGATCGGCAAGGGAAGCTGCTCAGGCGCCAAGCTGGGCCGCATGTTGGGCGCCGACCTGCGCGTCGCGGCGCTGGCTGGCGCTCTGGGCGGGCGTGAGGATGGTGGGCCAGCCGATCAGGTGCTGCTCCGCGATCTCGGCCAGGCCGAGGACCCAGGCCTTCGAGGTGTTCATGCAGGGAATGTAATGGAAGTCCTTGCCGCCGGCGGCCTCGAACTCGTGGCGCACTTCCATGTTGATCTCTTCCAGGGTCTCCAGGCAGTCGCTGGTGAAACCCGGGCAGATCAGGTCGATGCGCTCGACACCCTCGCGCGCCAGCTGCTGCACGGTGGGCGCGGTATAGGGCTGCAGCCATTCGGCCTTGCCGAAGCGCGACTGGAAGGTGACCAGGTAGTCTTCCGGCCCGATGCCGAGGGCTTCGGCCAGCAGGCGCGCGGATTTTTGACACTCGCAGAAATACGGGTCGCCCAGCAGCAGGGTGCGCTTGGGTACGCCGTGGAAGCTCATCACCAGTTTCTGGCCGCGGCCGTGGTTGTCCCAATGGCCCTGCACGCTCTCGGCCAGGGCGTTGATATAGCCTTCGTGGTCGTGGTAGTGCTTCACCAGGCGCAGTTCCGGCACGTTGCGCACGCGCGCATAGTGCTGGTAGACGGCGTCCCAGATCGAGGCGGTAGTGGTGCCGGAATATTGCGGGTAGGCGGGCAGGACGACGATGCGGTCGCAGCCCTCTTCCTTGAGACGGTCCAGGACCTCAGGGATCGAGGGCGAACCGTAGCGCATCGCCATCGCCACCTTCACGTCTTCGTGGCCGCGCTCCTTGAGCATGTCCTGCAGCAGCGCCGCCTGCTTGGCGGTGTGGACCTTGAGCGGCGAGCCGTCGCGGGTCCAGATCGTGCGGTACTTGGCCGCCGACTTGCCGGAGCGGAAAGGCAGGATGAACAGGTGCAGGATGAACCACCAGATCCGGCTCGGGATCTCGACCACGCGCGGGTCGGACAGGAACTGCTTCAGGTAGCGGCGCACGGCCTTGCGGTTGGGCTCGTCAGGTGTGCCGAGGTTCACCAGGACGATGGCATGCTGGGGTACGGCGCCGTGGGCGTGAGGCGGTTCTTTGCGAAATGGCATGTATAAAGGGTGGGTGACGGGACGCCCTCTATTATAAGTGGGGGTCCCGTGCGGCGGGCGCTCTGCGCGCCCGCCTGTCGTCAGGTGGACACGTGCAGGCGCACGTCGATGTTGTTGCGGGTGGCGTTCGAGTAAGGACAGACGATGTGGGCCTTGTCGACCAGCTCCTTCAGCTGGGCCTGGTCCATGCCCGGGCCCTTGATGCTCAGGTCGACCTCGATGCCGAAGCCGGTCGGGATCTGGCCGATGCCGACGTCGCCGGTGACGGTCAGGTCGGGCGGCAGGTTCACCTTGGCCTGGCCGGCGACGAACTTCAAGGCGCCCAGGAAGCAGGCCGAGTAGCCGGCCGCGAACAGCTGTTCGGGATTGGTGCCTGGACCGCCGCCGCCGCCCAGTTCCTTGGGGGTGGACAGCTTGATGTCGAGCACGCCGTCGGAACTCTTCGAGTTGCCTTCGCGGCCGCCTTGCGAGGTGGCCTGGGCGCGGTAGAGGACTTTTTCGATGCTCATGCGGACTCCCTTCTTGTGGTGGGTGGGTGTGGAACGATGGTCACTTTGCCACAGAATGATGAAGGGGGGATGACGGTTGGGCGAATGGGAGAGGTGGCAGTACTTCTAGCGTGTAAACGTCATCCCCGCGAAGGCGGGGACCCAAGTTCGTTGCGCAGCCCACTACTTTTCACGTTATAGGTAAGCACGCAAACTTGGGTCCCCGCCTGCGCGGGGATGACGGTTTTACGGCTAACGGGCGTGGCGACGTGGCGACGTGGCGGGCAGTCTTCAGGACGCCAGCAGCTCCCTCGCGTGCTTGCGCGTCGTCTCCGTAATCTCGATCCCGCCCAGCATGCGCGCTACCTCTTCCACCCTGGCCCGGTTGTCCAGCACGTCGATGCGCGACACCGTGCGCCCCGCGTCGGTGGTGCCCTTGGCCACCTGGAAGTGCTGGTTGGCCTGGCTGGCCACCTGCGGCAGGTGGGTTACGCACAGCACCTGGCGCTCCCGCCCCAGGCGCTTGAGCAGGCGGCCCACCACCTCGGCCACGCCGCCGCCGATGCCGGTGTCGACCTCGTCGAAGATCAGGGTCGGCACCGTGGTCGCGTTCGAGGTGATCACCGAGATCGCCAGCGAAATGCGCGCCAGTTCGCCGCCCGAGGCCACCTTGGCCAGCGGGCGCGGGGCCACGCCCTGGTGGCCGGCCACCAGGAATTCGACCTGCTCGAGGCCGTGCGCGCCCGGTTCGGCGCTGTTCAGTGCCACGGCAAAGCTGCCGCCGCTCATGCTCAGTTCCTGCATCGCGCTGGTCACCTGCGCGCCCAGTTCCCTGGCCGCCTTCTCGCGCCGGGTCGACAGGCGCTGGGCCACGTCCATGTAGGCGGCCCTGGCCTTGTCCTCCTGCTTGCGCAGGCCGTCGATGTCGGTGGCGTCGGCCAGCTGGCGCAGCTTGGCGGCCAGCGCCGCGTGCTCGTCGTGCAGCTCCTCGGGCGTGACGCGGTACTTGCGCGCGGCGCTGTGCAGCGCTTCCATGCGCGCGTCGACCTCGCGCAGGCGGCCCGGGTCGAGCTCCACCTTGTCGATGTAGTTGTTCAGCGCGTACACCGCTTCCTGCAGCTGGATGCGGGCCGGCTCCATGCAGTCGAGCACGGCCTGCAGCTGCACATCGACATCGACCAGCTTGCCCAGCTTGGTGTTCAGCGAGGATAGCTGCGACAGGATAGGGTGGTCGTCCGATTCCGACAGCGCGTTCAGGGCTTCCTGGGCGCCTTCGAGCAGGCTGGCGGCGTGCGACAGACGGCTGTGCTCGTTGCTGATCTCGGCCCACTCGCCGGCCTTCGGCGCCAGCTTGTCCAGCTCGCTCACCTGGTATTCCAGGCGCTCGCGCTCGATCAGCACGTTCTTGGCGTTGGTCTCGTATTCCTCGCGCTGGCGCACCAGCGCGCGCCAGGCGCGGTACAGGCTGGCCACGTCCAGCACCTCGGCGCGCGCCTCGGGGTCGCGCACGGCGATCTGGTTGTCCAGCAGGTCGCGCTGGGCGTCGGGTTTCAGCAGGGTCTGGTGGGCGTGCTGGCCATGGATGTCGACCAGCATCTCGCCCAGCTCGCGCAGCTGGGCCGCGGTGGCCGAGATGCCGTTGATGTAGGCCTTCGAGCGGCCGGCATTGTCGATCACGCGGCGCAGCAGCGCCCCGCCCTCCTCGGTGCTGAATTCATTCTCGTCCAGCCAGGCCGCGGCCAGCTTGGTGAGGGCGAAATCGGCCGTGATGTCGGCCTTGGCCGACCCTTCGCGCACCATGCTGGCGTCGCCCCGGCCGCCCAGCGCCAGTTGCAGCGCATCGATCAGGATCGACTTGCCGGCGCCGGTCTCGCCGGTGAATACCGTGAAGCCGTTCGAGAACTCGAGCTCGATGGCGTCGACAATGACGAAGTCACGGATGGTTAATGTGCGCAGCATGAAAAATCGGGTCTCCGTTGGTGGGATTGCTTTGGCGATTTACTTGAGCTTGCCGTCGTTGGTCGGGTATTCGTTCCAGTGCAGTTTTTCGCGCAGCGTATGGTAATAGCTCCAGTCCTGCGGATGCAGGAAGGTGACCGCGTGGGGCGAGCGCGAGATCACGATGCGGTCGCCCAGTTGCGCGCTGGTGAAGGTCTGCATGTCGAAGTTGACGCTGATGTCGCGCCCGCTCACCAGCTCGACCACGATCTCGCTGGTGTCGGGCACCACGATCGGACGGTTCGACAGCGCGTGCGGCGCGATCGGCACCAGCACGATGCCCTGCAGGCTGGGGTGCAGCAACGGGCCGCCGGCCGACAGCGAATAGGCGGTCGATCCGGTGGGGGTCGAGACGATCAGGCCGTCGGAACGCTGGTTGTACATGAACTCGCCGTCCACGGTCAGCTTCAGTTCGACCATGCCGGCGCCGGTGCCGCGCGCCACGACCACGTCGTTGACGGCCACGCTGCAGAAGAGCTGCTCGCCGTCGCGCATCACGCGCGCCTCCAGCAGGGTGCGTTCCTCGCGCCGCGCGTTCCCTTGCAGGATCTGGCCCAGGGCCGGCAGCATGTTCTGGATCGGGATGTCGGTGATGAAGCCGAGGCGGCCTTGGTTGATGCCGATCAAAGGCGTGTCGTACCTGGCGAGCTGGCGCGCGATGCCGAGCATGGTGCCGTCGCCGCCGACCACGACCGCCGCCTGGGCCTGCTCGCCGATCGCGGCGACATCCATGGCCTCGATGCCATCCATGGAAAGATGGGCCGCGGTATCGGTCTCGAACACCACGCGGTAACCGGCCTGGCGCAGGAAGTCCACGATGCGGCCGACCGGCTCTTCGACCCCGGCCGTGTTTTGCCGGACCACGAGCGCGATGATGGGTTGTGGTGCAGGCGTGACAGCGGACATATCGATCTCGGCGGTGATGGGTAAGGACACGCTGGAGATTAACCGATAATCCCCTCGCCTGCCAGTTGGGCGCCCCGCCCCAGACCCGTCAGACACTGTACAAAAGAACAGTATAACGGCGAGCCCCGCCCGGCCGCAAGATCAGTGAAGAAAGGCCTGTCCCACCGCCACGACAACCGCCACGATCAAGCTGATGCAATGCAGGTTCATCAGCACGAACCAGCGCACCGCCGTCATGGTGCGGGTGCCGCCGTAGACGCGCCGCATGGCGGTGGGCAGGTAGAAGGTCAGCCAGACGATCAGGGCGAAGCTGACGATGCCCCAGCCTTCCGGCACCAGGACCAGCAGGCTGAGCATGAAGAAGGCGAAGGCGTTGGTGTGCAGCGCGAACAGGAAATGCTCGCCATAGGTGCGGCCCTTGCCGAGGTAGAGGATTTTCAGGAACAGGGCGAAGATCGGCATCAGCGCGAAGATCGCGTAGGGCGCGTTGCCGAAGAAGGCGCGCTTCAGCGCATCGCTGCGTTCCTTCTCGGGCTGGTCGAGCAGGTCCTGGGTGCTGCGGCCCAGCTTCGGGCTCACCGAACTGGCGGCGTCCACGATCCGCTTCTCGGTTTGCTCGAGCGCGGCCAGGTCCTCGGGCGTGACCGGGCGCTTCACCTCCGCCGCCTCCTTGTCCTCCCTGGCATCCTTGGCCGCCGCCGCGCTTTCCACCGCCGCCCGGTTCAGTTCGTCGCGGTCCGTACTCATGACATTGAAGTCCAGGCCGCCGAACTTGAACAGGGCAAAGAAGATGATGCTGAAGCTCAGGTAGAGGCGCAGCGGTTCGAGGTAGCGCACCCGCCGGCCCTCGATGTATTCGCGGGTCAGGAAGCCCGGCTTGAACAGCAGCAGCTTGAGCGACTTCCACAGCTTGCCCTCCAGCGCCACGTAGTGGCCGACGAACTCGTGCAGGAACTCGAAGGCGCTCGGCACATGCAGGTGGGTCGCCTGGCCGCACTGGTGGCAGTAGTTGCCGGTCGTGGACGCCCCGCAGTTCTTGCAGGTGGACGGGTCGGCATGGGGAAGCGCTTCGGGTTTCACGGCGTGGTTCCAGGCAGTGGGAGTCAAGACTGCATGTTAAGGCCTTCATTGCAAAAATGCATCATCCAATTGCGCGACTTGCTCGCTCTTACGCAGTTAGGATTGGTACAACGGAAATGCAAAGGAGGACATCATGGTTACCGAAACCAAGGACCGTTTCGTCAACACGAAAGCCCCGGTCGAGAACGACGGCGTCAAGCGCCAGCCGCACGAGCGCGACGAGTCGCCCGATGCACAGGACCAGGAACCGCGCGGCATCATGAAGCAGGCGGCGGAAGACCTGGCCCAGGGGCTGAAGGACACCGACCGCTACGGCACCCGCGGCCAGGGTCTGGAGCAGGCCGTCGAGCCGGCCCCGGGCGCTACCGGCCAGGCCAACCCGCAACCCGACCGCCATCGATCGATGCGCGATCACGATAATGGGCAACCCGGTGGCCAGCAGGCGCCCGACAAGAAACAGTAAAGGAAATACGATGACGATCAAACGCAATGGCAGCGCCGTCTGGAGCGGCGGCCTGAAGGACGGCAAGGGCGCGGTCTCGACCGCGAGCGGGGTGCTCAAGGACGCCCAGTACGGCTTCAATACCCGCTTCGAAGACGGTCCCGGCACCAATCCCGAAGAACTGATCGGCGCCGCCCATGCGGGCTGCTTCACGATGGCGCTCTCGGGCCAGCTGGGCCAGGCCGGCCTCACGGCGCAGGAGCTGCGCACCACCGCCACGGTGTCGATGGAAAAGGTCGAAGGCGGCTTCTCGATCACGGCGGTGCATCTCGACCTGGTGGCGAAGATTCCCGGCGCCAGCCAGGAGGCTTTCGACAAGGCGGCCAGCACGGCCAAGGAGAACTGCCCGGTGTCGAAGCTGCTGAACGCGAACATCACGCTGAGCGCGAAGCTGGAGAACTGAGCGCGGATCCTTCCCGGCCGCCGGCAAGAATCATGGCGAGCGCATAGAATGGCCTCTTCCGTATCAATGAAAGGACTTCTCTCATGCGCATCTTGCACACCATGTTACGCGTCGGCGACCTGCAGCGCTCGATCGATTTCTACACCCAGGTGCTGGGCATGAAGCTGCTGCGCACCAGCGACAATCCCGAGTACAAGTACACCCTCGCCTTCCTCGGCTATGGCAGCAACCCGGAGCACGCGGAGCTGGAGCTGACCTACAACTACGGCGTCGACAGCTACGACATGGGCACGGCCTACGGTCACATCGCGATCTCGGCCGACGACATCTACCAGACCTGCGAAGGGGTGCGCGCGGCCGGCGGCAACATCACGCGCGAGCCGGGCCCGGTCAAGGGCGGCAGCACCGTGATCGCCTTCATCACCGATCCGGATGGCTACAAGGTCGAGCTCATCGAGCGCAAGGACCAAGCCGCAGGCGGCGGGCTGAACAACTAAGTCTGGCCGGCGGCGGTGCTGTGCGAGTTGATGAATGCCGACGGCACGATGATGCGTGGGGAGGCGATCGAGCGCTTCGCGCAGGAGCGCGGGTTTCCGGTGTTGACGATTGCGGAGATGATCCAGTGGCGGAAGGTACGGGGAGTTTGAGCGCTTGCGGTGCTGCGTGCAAACTTGGGTCCCCGCCTTCGCGGGGATGACGAGCGCGAGCTAACGCTGAAAGCATCCGTAGCCTTCAAACCGTCATTACCGCGAAGGCGGGAACCCAATTCCCAAGCGCAGTGAAGACTAAAAAAAACCCGGGCAAGCCAGCAAACCGGCCCCCGGGTTTTTTCATGCATGCACGCCGCAAGGGCGTGCACACGATTACTTATCCAGCAGATTATTCACCGGCACCAGATCCGCCTCACGCAGCGAACCCGACGCGGCCTTCAGGCGCAGCCCATTGACGATGGTATCGTAACGCGCACGCGACAGGTCGGTCCGGGTCTGGTACAGCTGGCGCTGCGCATTCAGCACGTCGATGTTGATACGCACGCCCACCTGATAGCCCAGCTTGTTCGATTCCAGCGCCGAGTTGCTCGACACTTCCGCCGCTTCCAGCGCCTTAACCTGAGCCAACCCGCTGCTGACGCCCAGGAAGGATTGGCGCGCCTGCAGCGCCGCGTTACGGCGGGTGGCTTCCAGGTCGTTACGCGCCTTGTCTTCCAGCGCGATTGCTTCGCGCACGCGGCTGGTCACCGCAAAGCCGTTAAAGATCGGTACGCTCCACTGCACGCCGATGGCGTTGTTCTTGCTCACGCCCGTCGCGGCACGGCTTGGGCCATTGACGTCGGTGCGGCTCGAGCTGGCCAGCAGGTCCAGCGTCGGCAGGTGGCCGGCGCGATTGCGCGAGATATCGCGCTTGGAGCGTTCGACCACGAGTTCCTGCACCGTGACGCTGTAATTCTGCGTCTCGGCCGACGAAACCCAGGCATCGACCGTGGCCGGCTGTGGCAGCGCCAGCGTCACGCCCGGTTTGAGTGGCGCCAGGCTGTCCGGCACGGAGCCGATAATGGCTTGCAGTGCGTTACGCTTGTTGTCCAGGTCGTTCACCGCGGCGAACTCCTGGGCGATGACCAGGTCATTCGCGGCCTGCGCTTCATGCGTATCGGTGATGGTCTGGGTGCCGACCTCGAAGTTGCGCTTGGCCGATGCCAGCTGTTCGGCCACTGCGGTCTTCTGGGCGCGGGTCGATTCCAGTTTGTCCTGGGCCGCCAGCACGTCGAAGTAGGCTTGCGCCACGCGCGTGATCAGGTCTTGCTGGGCTCGGGCGAACTCGGCCTCGGCGATAGCCTGGTTCAGCTTGCTCTGCTGGTATGCTTGCCAGTTCTCCCAGCGGAACAGCGGTTGCAGCAGCGAGACGGTGTAGCCATTCGTGCGCACGGTCGGGCCACTGCGGTCGAAGATGTTCTGCGAGCCGTCTTCGCCACTGGTGAGCGAACCGGTGACGCCCACCGTGGGAAGCAGCCCTGCACGCCCCTGTGTCGTCCGCTCGCGGCCCGCGTTCAACGCCGCACGCGCGCTGGCATAGGTCGCGTCATTGGCCAGCGCCTGCTGGTACACCTGGATCAGGTCGGCCGCGCTGGCATTGAGCGAGAAGAACGCGCCGGCCAGCAGGACGGCGATAAGGGGTTTCTGCATTGCTTTCTCCACAGGAGTCATCAAAAGTTAGGATTCAGGTCAGTACTTCGGCATCGAAGGATCGACCTGTACGGCCCAGGCGTGTACTCCGCCCGTCAAATTCGTTACGTTGGCAAATCCGTTCCGTTCGAGGAAGGCAGCGACCTGCATGCTGCGCGCCCCGTGGTGACAGATGCACACGATCTCGCGGTCGTCGTCGATCTCGCCGACCCGGATCGGAACTAGGTGCATCGGGATCTGGGTCGAGCCTGCGATATGGCAGGTCTCGAACTCCCAGTTCTCGCGCACGTCCAGCAGCAGCGGCTGCTCGCGCGCCGGGTCGGCCAGCCAGGCGGCCAACTCGGGGGCGGTCATCTGTCGCATCGCCGTTCCTTAGAACGTGAAGCGCGAGGGCGCGACCGCGCCGCTCAGCGTCTTGACGTTGGTCTCGAACACCTTGACCGAGTCATAGGCCGTTTCCGAGGTGCGGGTGATGATGTTGCAGGTCATCGCCGGCGCTTCGCCCAGGATCACCGCCAGGCGGCCACCCACCTTCACCTGCTTGACCAGCGCTTCCGGCAGCACCGGCAGCGCGCCCGACACCACGATCACGTCGTAGGGCGCGCCCTTGGCCCAGCCCTCGGCGCCGTTGCCCAGTTCGACGGTCACGTTGGTGACGCCGGCCTTGGCCAGGTTCTGTTCGGCCACTTCCTTGGTTTCCGGCAGGATCTCGACGGTGGTCACGTGGCGCGCCTTGTGCGCCAGCAGCGCCGCCATGTAGCCCGAACCGGCGCCGATCTCGAGGACGTTCTCATGCTTCTTCACCGCGATTTCCTGCACGATGCGCGCTTCGACCTTCGGGTTGAACATCGCTTCGCCACCCGGCAGCGGAATCTCGACGTCCGCGAACGCCAGGTTCTGGTAGGCCTGCGGCACGAACTGTTCGCGCTTGACCACGTGCAGCATGTCCAGCACGTCCTGGTCCAGCACGTTCCACGGACGGATCTGCTGTTCGATCATGTTGAAGCGGGCTTGTTCGATATTCATCTGAGTTCTCAGTGGAAAAATAAATAATCCGATATTTTATCGTTGAACGGCCTCAGGACGCACATCTTAACGATGGCTAGCCTTGGGCGCGGGAAATTGCGACAGTCTGCAGTTTAGAAGGGATGAACGCCAATTTTCAGGACATGTGATGTCCTGACAATTTACGGCTTGCCCGCTGCGGGCGCCGGCACCAACCCATGCAGGGTAATGTCGAGGAAGGCATCCAGGAAGGCTTGCGGCTGCAGCTCGCAGCGTTCGCAGGGACCGATGGAGTGCTGCCAGGTCGACAGCATCAGGGTCGGCGCGATCAGGACCTGGGTCACCTGGGCGATGTCGATGGCGCGGAACTCGCCGCGGCTCACGCCGCGCTCGAGCATGCTGGAGATCATGCGGGCGGCGCGCATCATGACTTCTTCCTGGTAGAAGCGCGCCAGCTCGGGGAAATTGTCCGCTTCCGCCATGATCAGCTTGCTGATGCCGGACGCCTTGGTGCTGCCGAGACGGCGCCACCAGGTCAGGATCACGTCGCGCAGCAGGTCGGCGCTGTGGCCGTCGAAGCCGGCGACCGAGACTTCGGCATCACCGATGACGGGCACAATGCTCTCGCGCACCACGGCCTTGAACAGGTCTTCCTTGTTGGCGTAGTAGAGGTAGAGCGTGCCTTTCGACACGCCGGCGCGGCGCGCCACGTCTTCCAGACGGGTGGCCGCGTAACCTCGTTCGACGAAGAGATCGATCGCGGCAGCCAGCAGCTCCTGCGGACGCGCATCCTTGCGGCGCTCCCATCGTGGCTTGCTGTCGATATGGCAATGCATCGTTTCCGCCCAGAAACTAATTAAAGGATCATCAACTATAGAGCGCCGTTCGTGCCAGCGTCAAGCGACCGTTGTGCGGATGAAACTGCTCGTTGTCACAAGTGCTCAGGCATTACCCGGACCGTAAATGCGGCCGCTTGCCCGCGATGCATAAAGGCTGCCGTCCGGATCGCGCGGCGGGCCATCCTGCTGCTGGCGCGGCACCAGCGAAGTCGCCAGGCGGTCGGACACGCCGGGCAGCAGGCGTTCCATCATGATGTCGATGTCGGCCATCATGCCGACCCGTACGTTTCGCATCGGCACCACCGCCGCGTGCAGAATCGCCGCGGCCACCTGGTGCGGATCGACCTGGGGCGAAGGCAGCTTGGGTTCGCGGTCCATGTAGTTGCGCGCGTGCTGGGGCAGCGGCGTGTCGACCGCGGTCGGTTCGATCAGGGTGATCGATACCGGCGCCTCGTCCAGCTGCTCGACTTCGATGCGCAAGGCGTCGGTGAAGCCCTTCACCGCATGCTTGCTGGCCGAGTACATGCCCTGCATGGGGATGGCCACTTCCGAGGCTTCGCTGCCGATGTTGATGAGGGCGCCGCCCTGGCGCTTGAGATGGGGCAGCGCCACCAGGGAACCGTGCACCATGCCCCAGAAATTGATGTCGAACAGGCGCCGGCTTTCGGCCTCGGCCACTTCGTCGATGCGTCCGTAGATGGTGCTGCCGGCGTTGTTGATCCAGGTGTCGATGCGGCCGAAGCGCGCGATCGCCGCCTGCGCGATGCGCTCGACCTGGGCCCGGTCGGCCACGTCGGCCGCGACGCCGATCGCTTCCTGGCCCTTGGCGTTGAAGCCGGCCACCACGGCGTCGAGCACGTCGGCGCCGCGCGCGGCCAGCACCAGCCGGGCGCCCTGCTTCGCCGCCTCCTGCGCGGTGGCCAGGCCGATGCCGCTGGTGGCGCCGGTAATGACGACGACCTGGCGGTCCAGGGGTTTAAGGGGACTCGACATCGATGCCTCCGCTTGCTGCGTGATCCAGGGTGTTCATGGGGAACAACGTAACAGGATTCGGGGCGGGGAAGCGCCCGGTTTGCGCCCGCTCCCGGGTATACTGGCGCCCTTACTGCCGCACGATCATGAACACGTCCACCACCTTTTCCTGCCGGCCCCACTGCGGCGCCTGCTGCACCGCGCCCTCGATTACCAGCCCGATTCCCGGCATGCCGGACGGGAAGCCGGCGGGCGTGCGCTGTGTGCAGCTGGGGGAAGACGAACGCTGCCGTATCTTCGGCAAGCCGGAACGGCCGGCGTTCTGCGGGGGTTTGCAGCCTTCGGCGGAGATGTGCGGGACCAGCCGCGAGCAGGCGATCAAGTGGCTGGGGGAGCTGGAGCTGGCGACCGCGCCGTGATCGGGTGCGTAGGGTGCACGACTCCGCCGTCCACCCTATGGTTTATCAGGCTCATCATCGGTAACGAACAAGCCCACCCGCTTCTTCTTTTTCTTGACGACCTGGGTCTGTTCCTGCGCCGGCTTGGTGGCCGGCGGCGGTGCGACGGGCAAGGGAAAGCCCAGGAAGGCCATCACGAAGAAGATGGGCAGCAGCGCATAGAACAGCGGCCGCCGCCAGTTGAGCTTTTCTTTCATCATTGCCAACACGTGGTGCTGTGCTCAGGCAATTCAAGAGGATCGGTTACCCGCGCAAGGTAACTTTTGGATATGCACGCCTGGAAAACTCAGGCTGCGGCCGGCTTGCCGCGCAGCGCCTGGATGTCGCGGAATAAGGCGCCCAGGGTCAATTGCTCGTGCCAGATATCGGGCAGCATCACGCCATAGCGGCTGCGCAGGGCATGCGCCAGGCTTGCGATCTCGCCCGCTTCGCTTGGGCGGCGGTGCGGATACGCGGCGCGGAAGATGCCGAGCAGCTGGTCGTCGGGACGGAAGCGCAGGCGGTCGCCATCCTTGAAGGAAAAAGTGGATACCACCAGAGACAGGAAGTCGCTGATGTCTTTACGGGAAGCGCCGGGAAAGGCGCGCCGCCAAAGCCGGCCCTGGCAAGGGCGGTAGCGAAGGGGGTTGTGAAGCTGGCCACCCTGGAGGACCGCGATGGCGGCCACGACAAGCAAAAGAACGATGAGAACACTCATGCGCTTGAGTCTAGCACGCTGCCAGGCGCGCCGCGCACGGATGGGATGAGGAATGTTAGCTCGCGTACGATGTAAGCGACATGCGGTAACAGAACGGCAATCCGGTCCGATAAAATCTTGTGTCCCGTCATGCCGAACTCAACGGGCAAGGCCCTGCGCATGGTAAGCTTCCACCCCGCGCGGTTTTCTCACATTCCCATCACATCATTTATCGCTTCATGGACATCGTTCTCGCCATCAAGGCGATCATCATGGGCCTGGTCGAGGGCTTCACGGAATTCCTGCCGATCTCCTCCACCGGTCACCTGATCCTGGCGGGCAGCCTGCTGCACTTCACCGGCGAGAAGGTCAAGGTGTTCGAGATCGCGATCCAGGCCGGCGCCATGCTGGCGGTGATCTGGGAATACCGCGAGCGCATCCGCACCGTCCTGGCGGGCCTGGGCTCGGACCCGCGCCAGCAGAAATTCGCCACCAACGTGCTGATCGCCTTCCTGCCGGCCGCCATCCTCGGTTTCCTATTCAACAAGGCGATCACCGAGCGCCTGTTCGCGCCGGTGCCGGTGGCGACCGCCTTCATCGTCGGCGGCCTGGTGATCCTGTGGGTCGAGCGCCGCAACCATGGCGACGCCAAGCCGGCGCGCATCGAGTCGGTCGACGACATGGGCTATGCCGACGCCCTCAAGGTGGGGCTGGCGCAATCCTTCGCGCTGATCCCGGGCACCAGCCGCTCGGGGGCGACCATCATCGGCGGCATGCTGTTCGGCCTGTCGCGCAAGGCGGCCACCGAATTCTCCTTCTTCCTGGCGATCCCGACCCTGCTGGGCGCCACCGCCTACTCGGTCATCAAGCAGCGCGAGCTGCTGTCGATGAGCGACCTGCCGATGTTCGGCCTGGGCGGCCTGGCCGCGTTCGTCTCGGCCTTCCTGTGCGTGCGCTGGCTGCTGCGCTACATCAGCACGCACGACTTCACGATCTTCGCCTGGTACCGTATCGTATTCGGTATCCTGGTCCTCGTGACCGCCCACTTCGACCTGGTGAACTGGGCCGAATAACCCGGTGCAATCAATACTTAGCATGAACCCCGACATCGGCGCCGACATCGGCGCACGCGCCCTCCATATTCTCGAGACGGTCTTCGGCTATCCCGCCTTCCGCGGGCAGCAAGGCGAGATCGTCGAGCACGTGGCCAGCGGCGGCGACGCGCTGGTGCTGATGCCCACCGGCGGCGGCAAGTCGCTGTGCTACCAGATCCCGGCCCTGCTGCGCGACGGCGTGGGCGTGGTGGTCTCACCGCTGATCGCGCTGATGCAGGACCAGGTCGACGCGCTGGCCGAGGTCGGCGTGCGCGCCGCCTTCCTGAATTCCACCCAGACCTTCGAAGAAACCCTGCGCATCGAGCGCCTGGTGCGCAGCGGCGAGATCGACCTGGTCTACGTAGCGCCCGAGCGTCTCATGACGCCGCGCTGCCTGGAACTGTTCGAAGCCTCGCACATCTCGCTGTTCGCCATCGACGAGGCGCACTGCGTCTCGCAATGGGGCCACGACTTCCGGCCGGAATACATCCGCCTGTCGATCCTGCACGAACGCTTCCCGAACGTGCCGCGCATCGCGCTCACCGCCACCGCCGACCAGCAGACCCGCGCCGAGATCGCGCACCGCTTGCAGCTGGAAGACGCGCGCCAGTTCGTCTCGTCCTTCGACCGCCCGAACATCCGCTACTCGATCGTCGAGAAGACCAACGGCCGCAAGCAGCTGATCGATTTCATCACCGCCGAGCACGCCCAGGATTCCGGCATCGTCTACTGCCTGTCGCGCAAGAAGGTCGAGGAGACCGCCGACTTCCTGAACGAAAACGGCATCCGCGCCCTGGCCTACCACGCCGGCATGGAGCACGCCACGCGCGCGGCCAACCAGGCCCGCTTCCTGCGCGAAGACAACATCGTGATGGTGGCGACCATCGCCTTCGGCATGGGCATCGACAAGCCGGACGTACGCTTCGTGTGCCACCTCGACCTGCCCAAGAGCATCGAGGGCTATTACCAGGAAACCGGCCGCGCCGGCCGCGACGGCGCTCCCGCCAGCGCCTGGATGGCCTACGGGCTGCAGGACGTGGTGCTGCAGCGCCGGATGATCGACGAATCCGAGGCCGACGAGGGCTTCAAGCGCGTGCTGTCGATGAAGCTCGACGCCATGCTGGGTTTGTGCGAAACGCTCTCGTGCCGGCGCATGCGCCTGCTCGACTACTTCGGCGAGCGCTCCGGCCCCTGCGGCAATTGCGACACCTGCCTGATTCCGCCGGTGCAGGTCGACGGCACGGTGCCGATGCAAAAGCTCTTGTCGGCGGTGTACCGCGTCGACCAGCGCTTCGCCGCCGGCCACGTGATCGACGTGCTGCGCGGCGCGCAGACCGAGCGCATCAGCCAGTGGCACCACGACAAGCTGACCGTGTTCGGCGTCGGCGCCGACCGCGGCGAGCAGGAATGGCGCGCCATCGTGCGCCAGGCGATCGCGCTCGGCTTCCTGACGGTCGACCACGACGCCTTCAGCTCGCTCAAGCTGACCGACGCCGCGCGTCCGGTGCTCAAGGGCGAACAGAAGGTGCAGCTGCGCCAGTACCAGAAACCGGTCAAGCCCAAGCGCCAGAGTTCCTCGCGCTCGAACTACGAGGAAGTCGAGCTGTCGCGCTCCGAGCAGCAGATCTTCGAGCGCCTGCGCTCCTGGCGCATGGGCGCGGCGCGCGAGCACGGCGTGCCTGCCTATGTCGTGTTCCAGGACGCCACCCTGCGCGAGATCGCCAAGGTCAAGCCCACCTCGCTCGAGGCCCTGCGCGGCGTAAGCGGCGTGGGCGAGAAGAAACTGGTTTCCTATGGCGACGAGATCGTCGCCATCATCGGCGAGATGATGTAGCGTCACGGCTTGTTCCAGTCCAACCCGTCTCGCCCCACGGCCATACCGACTCCCACCAGCACCACTGCCGCACCCGAGCTCGATAGCGCTCCCCGCGGGCTCAGGCGGCCAGCCTGACCACGCGCGCGCGCCGGGATGGAATGGCCGGCGCCTCAGGCTGGGCTGCGCGCTCGTCGCCGGTGCGGAAGTGGCGCATGGTGCGCGCGAGGTTCTGCGCCTGCTCGTCCAGGCTCGCCGCCGCCGCCGCGGCCTGCTCCACCAGCGCAGCGTTCTGCTGGGTAGTGTCGTCCAGGTGGGTAATGGCGTCGTTGACCTGGTGGATGCCCGACGCCTGTTCCTTCGAGGCGATGACGATCTCGGAAATGATGCGCGACATGCGATGCACGCTGTCCAGGATCTCTTCCATCGACGCGCCTGCCTGGGTCACCAGACGGTTGCCGGCATCGACTCTCTCGACGCTTTCACCGATGAGCTGCTTGATTTCCTTGGCCGCTGCCGCGCTGCGCTGCGCCAGATTGCGTACCTCGCTGGCCACGACCGCGAAGCCGCGCCCCTGCTCTCCCGCGCGTGCGGCCTCGACAGCGGCATTGAGCGCCAGGATATTGGTCTGGAAAGCGATGCCGTCGATGACGCCGATGATGTCGGCGATCTTGCGCGCGCTGTCGTTGATCGCTCCCATGTTCGCCACCACATCGGTCACCACCTGCCCCCCGCGCTGGGCCACGGCCGAGGCCTGGCTCGCCACCTGGTTCGCCTCGGCGGCATTGTCGGCGTTTTGCTTGACGGTGGAGGTAATCTCTTCCATCGAGGCCGCCGTCTCTTCCAGGCTCGACGCCTGGGATTCCGTACGCGAAGACAAGTCGGCATTGCCGTTGGCGATGTCCTTGGTGGCGGCGCCGATGGTATCGACACTCTCGCGCACTTCGCTCACGATATTGCGCAGGTTATCGTTCATGCGGCCAAGTGAAACCAGCAGCCGCGCGGTTTCGTTGCGGCCTTCCGAGGGGATATCGGCCGTCAGGTCGCCCGCGGCGACCCGCTCCGCGATCTCGACGGCATTGTTCAAGGGTTTGGTCACGGAGCGGGCGATCAACACCAGCATGGCGCCGCCGAATGCGAACAGGGCGGCAAGCGCTGCCAGCATGCCTAGCCTGGTGCGCTTGACGGCCGCGATCCTGGCGTCGAGCAGGGCGTTGAATTGCGTCGTCGCCAGGGCTGCAAACGCGTACTGCGCGTCGATCGCCGCGGTGGTGCGCTTGACGTACTCCGGCCCGGAGTAGCTCAGCGGATCGGCCTTCACGATCTGTTCCGTGGCCAACTTCATGGTCTGCTGGGCCTGCTCCTGCATCTCGCGCATCGACACGTCGAGCGGCGCTGCCAGTTCCGGATTGGCGCGCGCGGCCTTGGCGAACTGGCTGGTGGTCTGGTGCAGCCGGTCCGCGACACGGGCTACGATGGCGGACAGGGTCAACCTGTCCTCGACGCTGGCAGCGTGGGTCGCCAGCAGGCCGGCGCCCTTGGCCCGCATCTTGCCGAGTTCTTCGGACAGATATGGCAACTGGTAGTAGACCGCCTGGATCAGCTGGTACGAATCGAGGTCCGGGTCCAGGTTCAGGCCATGGTGATCGGCGACCTGGTCCGCCACCTCGAGCAGCTCGGGCATCAGCGAGGTATGGCCCTGGTAGCTCTCCGCCACCGTGATGGAGCGCGCGGCCACGCGGTCGCGCAGTCCTTCCCAGTGACGCTGCGCCCGCGCCCATGCTTCGCTGATGCGCGCATCGCCGAGCTCGGCCACGATGCCTGACATCGCCGCATAGTGGGCGTCCACTTCGCGCTGCTTCTCTTCCCGCTTGGAACCAGCCTCGGCGACGCCACCGAGCACCAGCGCCGCCAGGCCGCGATGCTGCTGGGTGGCCTGGATGGACTTGAGGATGGTGGCCACGGGCGCGCGCGCTTGGGCTTCGAGCTCCAGTGCCTTGAGCTTTGCGCCGGTCTCATGCAGGTAAAGCGTGGCCGGAATAGCAGCGACGATCACACCTACCACGCTCAGGATGGCGAATTTATGCCAGAGCAGCAATTGCTCGAGGCGACCTTGGATTCCCATGACGATTTCTCCCTCTCGAATGCCGAGACAGCTGCCGTTGCGGTATCTCAGCCATTATGTCCGCAAGGCAACAGTACGTGAGATTTCGAGAGAGTTGCAACTACAAAATGGAGGTCTGGCTGGAAAACCACAATTCAGCGTGCTGATGTTGAGCAACCGGCAAGAACAGCTCCGCTGGCCATGGCTTCAATCAACGGGCGCCATCAGTCGCGGAACAGGTGCGTGAAGGTCCTGCTCACCGGCAGTTTCTCCTCGCACCCGCGCAGCAGTACCTGCATCCGTTCCGCGTCGATCCGCTCGGCCGCCGCGATGGCGTTCACGTTCACCAGGGTCCCGCGGTGGATCTGCCAGAAGCGCTCGCGGTCCAGCCCGCTCAATAAATCCTTCAGCGGAATGCGCACCAGCGCTTCCGAACCGGCCAGCACCACCCGCGTGTACTTGGTATCGGCCTGGAAGAACAGCACCTCGTCCACGTCGATCAGGCGGATCTGCTTGCCGACGCTGGCCTTGATCCACTTGAGCTTTTCCGTTTTCTGCTCGGGCGCGTCCGCCTTCAGCTGGCGCAGCACGTCGCCCAGATCGGCCGGGCGGCTGCCCAGCTTCTCGCGCAGGCGCGCCACCGCGCGGTCCAGGCGTCCCGGCTGCACCGGCTTGAGCAGGTAATCGATGGCGCCGGCGTCGAAGGCGTCCACCGCATACTGGTCGTAGGCGGTGACGAAGACCACGTGGGCCAGCTTGCCGATGCGGTCCGCCACCTCCAGCCCCGACATGCCGGGCATGCGGATGTCCAGGAAGACCACCTGCGGCTCGTGCTCGAGGAAGGCGTCCCAGGCATCGTTGCCGTTCTCGGCCACCGCCACCACCTCGGCCTCTGGCCAGGCGACGGGCAGCATGCCGAGCAGGCGCTCGCGCATCAGGGGTTCGTCCTCGGCGACCAGGATCTTGATGCTCATGCTGTCTCCTGTTTAGGGATGGTGATCTCGGCTTCGAAACCGGGGTCGGCGTCGTACAGGGCCAGGCCGGCGGCCTCGCCGAAGGCCAGGCGCAAGCGGTGGCGGACGTTGTCCAGGCCCAGGCCTTCACCCGGGGTAACGCTCATGCCGACGCCGCTGTCGCGCACCCGGATCCGGATGGCCGGGCCCGCGTCCTCGGCCGTCACCCGGATCGTGCCGCCGCGCAGGGCCGGCTCGATGCCGTGCTTGATCGCGTTCTCGGCCAGGGTCAGCACGATCATGCTGGGGAGCTGCACGCACGCCAGCGCGTCGGGCAAGGCCAGCTCGTAGCAGAGGCGGCTGCCCAGGCGCGCCTGCATGACGCGCAGGTAGGATTCGACCAGGCGGAACTCGGCCCGCAGGCTGACCTGCTCGGTGCGCATGTCGCCCAGGCTGGCGCGCAGGAATTCGATCAGGTCGGCGGTCAGCGCCGCCGCTCGAGGCGCCCCTTGCGCCCCCTGCTCGGCCAGCTGCTGGACCGCGCCCAGGGTGTTGAAGAGGAAGTGCGGCTCGATCTGGGCGCGCAGCAGGCGCAGCTGGGATTCGCTCAGCGCGCGCGCCAGGCGTTCGCGCTCGGCCTCGGCCTGCAGCTGTGCGGTCAGGCTTTCGTAGCGGCGGTTGCGGATGACGGCGATGGCGAGCGAAGGCAGCGCGAACAGCACGGCCGGAATGACCAGGACCAGCGCCATGTTTTGCGGCAGGTGCTCGAGCGCCGCCTCGAACGACTTCCCGCGCAGGAGCGTGCTGATCGCCATCCCGACCAGGCCGCCCGCAAAGCCGAGGCCGACCATGGCGACGAACATCTTCATCTTGGCCTGGACCACCTTGCGGTAGTTGAACCACACGCCGACAAACATGAAGGCCATGAACAGGCCGAGCAGGTTGGCGGCGACCAGCGCCGCGAGCCAGTCGAGCTGGGGCCGCAGGACGAGCTTGAGGAAAACGCCGCCCAGGCTGAATGCCAGCATCATCTTGGCCATCAGCAGGAAGCCCTTGCGGCCCTGGTATTGCGTGAAGAAGTCGTGCAGCTCCCGGCGCTCGACGGGAGAGAGCATCGCAATCCGCTCCGCCGCGCCGCGCCGGTATCCACGAGGCACGGCGGCAGCCCGGTCCGGCTGCTTGAGCACGGCCAGGATCTCGTCTTCCCACTCCCGGTACCACCGTATGGCGCGCAGCAACATGACTACCTCCTAAGTTCATTAATGTATAGCAATGAACCCAGTCTAGGAATCCCTTGGCGTCCAGGACAGCGGTAAGCGACGAGCGACGAAGGCGGACGTTCGAACGACGATCCGCCTCGATGAAGCGATTACTTTAAAGCGATTACTTTAAAGCGCTTACTTTAAAGCGCTTACTTTAAAGCGATTACTTGCGGGTGAAGACCAGGTCCCAGACGCCGTGGCCCAGTTTCAGGCCGCGGTTCTCGAACTTGGTCAGCGGGCGGTAGGCCGGCTGCGGCGCATAGCCTTCGGCGGTGTTCTGCAGTTGCGGCTCGGCGCCCAGCACTTCCAGCATCTGCACCGCATAGTCTTCCCAGTCGGTGGCCAGGTGAATATAGCCGCCCGGGGCCAGCTTCTGGCACAGCAGCTTGACGAAGGCCGGCTGGATCAGGCGACGCTTGTTGTGGCGCGCCTTGTGCCACGGGTCCGGGAAGAACACGTGCACCCCGTGCAGCGAACCGTCCGCGATCATGAAGTTGAGCACTTCGACCACGTCGTGCTGGATCAGGCGCAGGTTGGCGATGTCCTGCTCGCCGATCTGCTTGAGCAGGCTGCCCACGCCGGGCGTGTGCACTTCGACGCCGAGGAAGTCCGTTTCCGGCATCAGGCGCGCGATGTGGGCCGTGGTGTCGCCCATGCCGAAGCCGATTTCCAGCACCACCGGCGCCTGGCGGCCGAAGGCCTGGGCCAGGTCCAGCGGCTCCTTCTTGTACTCGATCAGGAACTTGGGACCGAGTTCCTCCAGCGCCCGCGCCTGCCCGGTCGAGAGCCGGCCGGCACGCGTCACGAAGCTGCGGATGCGGTGTTCGGTGGGATCGTAAAGCATGGGCCGCGCCGGGCCGTCGGTTGGCGTATCAGAGGACATGGGGAAAGAGAATGAGGAAAAAACGGCTGTCATTATAGCCCAGGTACCCGGTGCGCCAGCCATCCGGGCGTGCGTTCCGGCAGGCGCGATTCGGCCATAATCGCAGGTATCGATGCCACCAGCGCTTGCCGGAGCCCGCTCATGCACATGACGAAACACCCGATCGCCACCGACGACAACGTCACGACCGCCCATCTCACCTCCTACCACTACGGCAAACGCGGTGCGGGCAAGAAGGTCTACATCCAGGCCTCGCTGCACGCCGACGAGGTGCCGGCCATGCTGGTGGCCCACTTCCTGCGCCAGGAGCTGGAACGGCTCGACGCCGCGGGCCGGGTCAAGGGCGAGGTGATCCTGGTGCCGGTCGCCAACCCGCTCGGCCTGTCGCAGGTCCTGCACGGCGCGCCCTTCGGCCGCTACGACCTGGGCACCGGCACCAACTTCAACCGCGGCTACCACCACGTGACGGACGAGCTCAAGCAAGCGCTCGCCGGCCGCCTGGGCCAGGACGCGCAGGCCAACGTCGCGCTGATCCGCCAGCACGCGCTGCGCTCGGTGGCCGAGTGGAAGGTCAAGGACGCCACCGGGACGCTCAAGAAAATCCTGCTGGGCATGGCCATCGATGCCGACATCATGCTCGACCTGCATTGCGACAACGAGGCGGTGCTGCACATGTATGCTGGCACGCCGCTGACCGGGGCGGTGCAGCCGCTGGCGGCCCTGATGGGCGCGCGCGTGGTGCTGGTGGCCACCCAGTCCGGCGGCGAGCCTTTCGACGAGGCCTGCGGCAAGCCATGGTGGGACCTGGCCGAGCACTTCAAGGACGCCGCCATCCCGCCGGCCTGCGTCGCCGTCACCGTCGAACTGCGCGGAGAGATGGACGTGCGCTACGACTATGCGCGCAAGGATGCCGACGCCCTGCTCCAGTACCTGGCCCACGCCGGCGTGCTCGACATTCCCACGCGGGCGCTGCCGCCGGCGCTGTGCACGCCCACGCCGCTGGACGCCGTCGAGCCGCTGGAGGCGCCGCACGCGGGCGTGCTGGTCTTCCACAAGCAGCTGGGCGACACCGTCGAGGCGGGCGAACCGCTGGCGGACATCGTCAATCCCGTCAGCGGCCAGGTGAGCACGGTTGCGGCCACGCGGCCGGGCCTGCTGTTCGCCAGCACCGCGCACCGCCACCTGCTGCGCGGGATGCACATCTGCAAGGTGGCGGGGACGGAATCGTTCAGGTCCGGGAATCTGCTGTCGAGCTGAGCGCACTGCGCCTGACCAGCCATCCGCCGACGGCGAGGGCCGCTGCGGTCACCGGCAGCCAGGCAAGCGGCACGCGCAGCTCCATCTGGATGGCGCCGCTGATGGCGCACCAGGCCACCGGCACCACCCACATGGGCCAGCGCGCGCGCATCAGCAGCAGGATGCCCAGGGTCGCCACCGCGGTCGGGTCGGGCGCCACGCCGAACACCTCGCCCTGGGTCTGGTAGCGCCCTGCATGAATGGGCAGCAGCGGATAGACGCCGACCGCCAGGCAGACCAGGGCCAGTCCCAGCCAGGAGATGGGACTGGCGGTGAAGCGCAGCAGGCGCGGCATGGGCTTGGCGGCCATCCACAGCAGCATCAGGCCCTGCAGGATAAAGCCGGCCCCGAACCAGGGCGCCGCGGTATTGATGGCGGCGTAGCGCTCGAGGTGGAAGGCCCAGGCGACCCACAGCCACGCCAGTCCCAGCAGCAGCGAGGCGATCCGCGACGGCCGCGCACCGCCGCCCACCGCGCCGGCGAGGATGGCCAGCCCGGCCAGCAGCGCCACGATCTGGGCCGGCCAGATGTCCTGGTTGTACAGCTCGAACAGGCGATGGTAGCTCCGCGCCGAGAACATCAGCAGGTCCGACAGCGTATAGGTCCACCATTCGCTCATGCCAGCCTTTCGACATCTTGCGCGATGCGCTTGCGCAGGGCTTCGTCGGGCAGGCGGCCGGCCCCGGCCAGCAGGTTCTCGCGCACGTGGGCCACGCTGGTGGTGGCCGGAATCGCGCAGCTGACGGCCGGGTGGGCGACGATGAACTTGAGCAGCGCCTGGGCCCAGCTGGTGCAGCCGATCTCCGCCGCCCAGCCGGGCAAGGGCTTGCCGGCCAGGGCCCGCGTCAGGTCGCCCTGGCGGAAGGGCCGGTTGACGATCACGCCGATGCGCCGCTCGCGCGCCAGCGGCAGGATGCGCCGCTCGACCTCCCTGTCCAGCGCGTTGTAGGACACCTGCACGAAGTCGATCGGCTGGCTGGCCATGATCTTTTCGACCTCCGCGTGGCGCCGTCCTTCCGAAGTCGTGATGCCGACGTAGCGCAGGCGCCCCGCGCGCTTCATCGCCAGCAGGACGGGCAGGTGCGCTTCCCAGGCCAGCAGGTTGTGCACCTGGAGCAGGTCGAAGCGCGCCACGCCCCAGCGCCGGCGCGTGGTCTCGATCTGGTCCGGGCCGTCGGCGGCGGTCCATACCTTGTCCGCGGCGAACAGGCGCGCCGGCCTGATGGCCCGCAGCGCCTCGCCGATCACCTCCTGCGCCGAACCGTACATGGGCGAGGAATCGATCATGCGGCCGCCGCCGTCGAAAAAGGCGCGCATCACGGCGGCGCTCGCGGCCCGTCCCTGCGGATCGCGGCCGACATTGAAGGTGATCCAGCTGCCCAGGCCGACGAGCGGCAGCGCTTCGCCTGAGGAAGGCAGGGGCCGGGCCAGGAGCGGCAAGGGAGCGCCGCCTAGCGCCGGCAGCGCGGGCAGCGCCAGGCCGGCGGGCAGGGCCAGCAGGGTTTCCAGCAGACGGCGGCGGGACGGCAGACGTGGGCCCATGCGGGCGCTCCTTTCCAGATGCGGCGCGTAGGATGCAGCATACCTCGGCCGCGCACGCCGCGGCGCTGTCCAGCGTCCTCGTGCCTCAAGGAGATCGCCATGTCCTCCGCCTCCTGTCCCCTGCCGCGCCTGGCGGGCGCCGCCGCGCTCTGGATCGTGGCGCTGCTGGCCTGGGCCACGGTCCGGAGCGCGCCGGCGCCCCGTATCGACTGGCAGGAAGCCGTCACGGTCGCCTCCGGTGGCGGCACGAAGGGGCCGTGGCGCCAGAACGCATCGCGCTACGACTACGTCGACGACGCCACTGTCGCCTGGCTCGATGGCGGCGGGCCCGGTGTCGCCTGGGCCGACCAGCGCCGCAAGGACGTGCTGTTCCGCGCCAGCCCCGGCGCCGAAGCGGTCAACGTGTCGCGCTCCGGCGCTACTTTCTCCTGGCATCCGCGCATCGCGGCCAGCAAGGAGCATGTCTATCTGCTCTGGCAGGAGATCATCTTCTCGGGCGGCTCGCACGGCGGCGACATCCTGTTCGCACGCTCCACCGACAAGGGGCGCAGCTTCGGCCCTCCCCTCAACCTGTCCCGCTCGCGGGGCGGCGACGGCAAGGGCCGCCTGGACCGCGCCACCTGGTCCAACGGCAGCCTGGACCTGGCGGTGGCGGGCGACGGCGCGGTCGTCGCCGCATGGACCGAATTCGATGGCGCGCTGTGGCTCGCGCGCTCGGCGGATGCCGGCGCCGGCTTTGCGCGGCCGGTGCGGATCGCGGGCGATGAAAAGGTTCCTGCACGCGCCCCCGCCCTGGCAAGCGGTGCTGGTAACCGGGTTGCGCTGGCCTGGACCGTGGGCGAGGACGACGCCGCCGCCATCCGCGTGGCCGTCTCGGACGACGGCGGCGCCAGCTTCGGCCCGCCACGGCTGGTCGGTACTGCAAACGCCTTCGCCGACGCGCCCCGGCTGGCCATGGGCGCGGACGGCGTCCTGCACCTCGTGTATGCCCGCCAGCCGGACCGCCGGCGCGGGCCGGCGCAGCTCATGTACGCGCGCCTGCCCCGGGGTGGTACGGCATTCGAAGCACCCCGTCCCATCTCGCCGCCCGGCGCGGGTTATCCGGGGCTGGCGATGGATGCACAGGGTCGGCTGCTGGTGTCGTGGGAAGTGTTCCCGCGGCCCGATGCGCGCCCGCGCGGCCTGGCGCTTGCGGTGTCGACGGACGGCGGCGCCAGCTTCGGCGCGCCGCAGCCCGTCCCCGGCAGCGCGCCGGCGCGCGGCGGCAACGGCAGTTACCAGGGCCTGCTCGGCAGGAAGCTTGCCGTCGCACCCGATGGGGGCATCGCCATCGTCAACAGCAACCTGGTTCCCGGCGAGGGCAGCCGGGTCTGGGTGGTGCGCGGTGAGCTGCGTCAGTAAGCCTGGCCAAGTGCGTGAGGGGGAATGCGCGGTTCTGGTTAGAATGGCTTTCCACGGATGGGGTCTGGCCGCGTGCCGAATGCCGCCGCTCAACCACCGATCAACCGCAGGGATACGCGCGTCCCGCACGCCTCCACGAAGCACACGATGATCCCTTCCCTTTTGCGGCGACTGCTGCCGCTCCTGTTCTGCCTGATCACCATGCACCCGGCCCGGGGACAAGCTGTCCCCGAACCTTCGCTGCCTTCCGCCGACCGCATCCGGCTGGCCGAAGCCTTCCGCCTGAAAGCCTGGATCGGCGAGCGCGTCTGGCCGGGCTGGAGCCGTACGATCTTCCCCGTGCTGCTGGTGACCCGGGATCACGAATTCCTGGTCGGCCATCCGGCCCCCAGCGACGACTTCCGCCCGCTCGGCCGCGACGCCCTGCTCGGCCAGGAAGTCCTGGTGCGCAAGCGGGTCTTTCCGCCCAATCTGATGGCCACCTTCCCGGCCGTGAACGGCATCTCCACGGTCGTCGTCGGCCAGGCGCCCAACACGGACAGCCCGCAATCGACCGCCTGGGTCTTGACCCTGCTGCACGAGCATTTCCATCAATGGCAGTCCGGCGCGCCCGGCTACTTCGACAGCGTCGACAGCCTGGGCCTGTCCGGCGGCGACAAGACCGGCATGTGGATGCTGAACTATCCCTTCCCCTATACCAAACCGGCGGTGGCAAGCCAGTTCCGCACGCTGTCGCTGGCCTTGGCGCGGGCGCTGGAGACCGACCAGGGCGGCGCCGACACGGTCGCGGGGGCGCAGGCGCGGCTGGCTGCGCAGGTCAGCCGGGACGAATTCCGCTACCTCGATTTCCAGCTATGGCAGGAAGGCGTGGCCCGCTACACCGAGCTGCGCGTGGCAGGCCTGGCGGCATCAGGCTACCAGCCCAGCGCGCCGTTCGCCGCCCTGCCCGACTTCAAGCCGTATGGCGAACAGGCCGCCGCGATGCGCGCCGCCATGCTGCGCGAACTCAAAAGGGCGCAACTGGCCAAGCAGCGCCGGCTGGCGGTGTATGCGATGGGCGCGGGACTGGCCTTGTTGCTGGACCGGGAGCAGCCGGAATGGCGCATGCGCTACCTGGAGCAGCCGTTCACGCTCAGCAAGCCGGTCGAGGCGGCGGCGCCGAAACAGGTGGAAGGCGCCGGCAAGGACTGATGTCGACAACCCAGTCGAGGTAGTCAAGGGATGGAGCGGGTGAAGGGAATCGAACCCTCGTCTTAAGCTTGGGAAGCTCCTGCTCTACCATTGAGCTACACCCGCGTTGCCAGCATTCTACGCGCGTTTGCCGGCATTTGACAAACCTTCAAGCAATCCGGCCTGGCGAATCGCACGGGCCGGACGGGCTTCAATCAGGCTGTTCGACCGTATAGCCCTTGGCCGCCAGCGCCGCAATCACGCCCTTCGGGTCGATGATGTCCTTGATCTGCAGCAGCGCGAAGGTCGAGGCATTGCTTGCCAGCGCCTGCTCGGCCGCCGCCAGCCACTTCTGGCGCATTAGCGTGCGCATGTTCTTGAAGGCCGGATCGGCGTCGAACACCGCGCTGTCGAACACATTGCTGAAGCAGGCTTCCTCGCGCCCGGCGAAGTCCAGCTTGCGGATCTCGTCGATGTTGCCCTTTGCCCAGGCTTTGGCGCGCGCGCTGGCCTCGGCAATCTCGGACTCGAGCGTGGCCATGGTGTTGGTCAGGCAGGCGACGTCGTTGAGCGAAGTCTTCTTGAAGTTCTTGAGCATGGTCCGCGCATTGTCCATCGGCAGGTCGACGGTGGAGGACGTATATTTGAGCTTGTTCTTCTTGACCAGCTCCTGCACGCGCTTGCGCACCGCCTCGTCGCCATGCAGGCCCGCCTGCTTGCGCGCGATGCGCATCAGGGCTTCGGCGGCGAACACGGGGCGCTCGCGCTCCGCATCGTCGTTGTCCGGCATGTACCTGGCCTTGAGTTCGGTCCAGCGTGCATACTGCTCCGGCGGCATCAGCTCGCGCAAGGTGGCGCCGTCGGGGTTCTTGCGGATGCCGATCAAGTGCGGCAGCAAGGTGATCGCCTTGAAAATTCCCGCGTCGGCCTTGGCGCCCATTGGCGCCAGGTATTCCTGCGAGCCGGCAATCGCCGCCTCGACTTCGTGCGCACGCCATTCCATGTTCTTCGGCAGCGGCGCATAGGTGCCGAACACCCACAGCACGTGTCCGTCCTTCGACACCTTCCACATGCCCGGCCCGGGACGCTGGGCCACCACATGGATCTGCTCGGGGACGCTCTCCACTTCGGCTTGCGCCTCCAGCGGAACCGGGGCGGGATCGCCCGACTGGGCCAAGGACGGCGCTGACCACAGATACTGGCACAAGCACAGGCACAGTGCCGGAACAGCGAATTTGCTCATGAAGACATCCTGTTGTTATTGATGTGTGACGGAGCTTACCGCGTTTGCTCCGGTCACCACCAGGTGGTAACAGGATGTTGCAAATCCATTAGCCAAGCATCAGCGGGGCGCGCTCCTTGTCCAGGCGCGGCTGCGATGCCTGGCCGTCCATGCGGAACTCCGCCACCAGGGCCACCAGGATGGCCGACTGCTGCTGCAGGCTTTCGGCTGCGGCGGCGGCTTCCTCGACCAGGGCGGCGTTCTGCTGGGTCACGCCGTCCATCTGGCCGATGGCCTGGTTGACCTGGCCGATGCCGGCGCTCTGCTCGGCGCTGGCGGCGGTGATCTCGGCCACGATGTCGCTCACGCGGCGCACGCTGCCGACCACGTCGTCCATGGTCTGGCCGGCTTCCGCCACCAGGGCGCTGCCGACGCCGACCTTGTCGACCGAGTCGCCGATCAGGGTCTTGATCTCCTTGGCCGCCGCGGCGCTGCGCTGGGCCAGGTTGCGCACCTCGCTGGCCACGACCGCGAAGCCGCGGCCCTGTTCGCCGGCGCGCGCCGCCTCGACGGCCGCGTTCAGGGCCAGGATATTGGTCTGGAAAGCGATGCTGTCGATAACGCTGATGATGTCCACCACCTTCTTCGACGACTCGCTGATCGAGGACATGGTGTCGACCACGCGCGCCACCACCTCGCCGCCGCGGGTGGCGGTTTCCGACGCCGACCGCGCCAGCTGGTTGGCCTGCTGGGCGTTGTCGGCGTTCTGGCGCACGGTGCTGGTCAGCTCTTCCATCGAGGCCGCGGTTTCTTCCAGCGCGCTGGCCTGCTGCTCGGTGCGACCGGACAGGTCCGTATTCCCCTGGCGGATTTCACCGGCAGCCGTGGCCACGCTCTCCGAGCTTTCGCGCACGCGGCGCAGCACGCTCTCGATCTTGGCCACGAAGCCGTTGAAGCCGCTGGCGATGGTCGCCAGTTCGTCATTGCCATGCACATCCAGGCGGGCGCTCAGGTCGGCGTTGCCGCTGGACAGGCCCGTCATGGTCTGGCCCAGCACCCGCAACGGGCGGGTCAGGCGGCGCAGCACGGTGACCATGATCAGGGCCGCGGCGATTGCGCAGGCTACCGAGACCAGCAGGTTGTAGCCGACCAGTTCGCGCGCCGAGGCGGTCGCCACGCTGCGCGGGAAGCTCAGCGAGATCGCCCATGGCGCGATGTCCGGATGCACGCGCAGCGGCTGCAGCAGGTGCAGCACGTCCTGGTCGTCGAGGTACTGGTAAGGCTGGCCCTGGCGTACCGCTTCCAGCGCCGCGGCCGGCAAGTCGTCGGCCTTCTTGCCGTTGCGGGCGTGGTCCTTGTTGCTGGCGTAGAGGCCGCCGTTCGAGATCAGCGCCAGGGTGCCGCCTTCCATCGTCTTCAGGCCGGCCAGCATGGCGCCGAGCTTGGTGAGCATGAAGTCGCCCGTGACGGCTCCATGGAATTTGCCGTTTACCATGATCGGCGCCACCAGCGAGGCGATCAGCTCGTCCTTGCCGTTGATCGGATACACATAGGGCTCCGAGAAGAACACGCGGCCACTGGCCTTCGGCGCCTCATACCAGGCGTTCATGGCGGCGTCGCTGCCGAACACGATGGGCTCGATATTGACCTTGCCATCCGCGCCGCGCGAGAAGTACGGCATGTAGCGGCCGCTGTCGTCATAGTGCGGCTTCTGGCCGGCAAATTCGGCATCCTTGCCGTCGAGCGCGTTCGGCTCGAAAGTCGCAGCGCTGCCGACCAGGTCTCCGGCGCGCGAAATGTGCTTGTGGATGATGTGGTTGATCTGCTCGCGCGTCGGCGCCTGCTGGGCGCCGACCGTGGCTTCCAGCGCGCCAGCGATGGCGTCGATGCCGGCCATGTTCTGCGCCAGGCGGCCTTGCAGCATGGCGGTGGCTTCGCGCGTCAGCGTGTGAGCATGCGCAATCGCCTCGGTTTCAGCGCTCTGGCTGCTCTTGACGCCGATGAAGGACGAGGTGATGCCCAGGCTCAGCACCACCAGCGTGGTCGCGGTGGCGCAGATCTTGGCGCTCAAGGACAGGGAAAGTCGGCGCGCCGGGCGCGCGTGCGTGGTCTGGCTCATGTTGGTTCCATGCTTTTCAATCGATCATCAACTGCGGAGGGTTCTTCGCGAGGCGCGTAGGGACGGCGGGCTGGCCCTGGATCTTGAATTCGCCCACCAGCGACACCAGCAGGGCCGACTGGCGCTGCAGGCTTTCGGCTGCGGCGGCGGCTTCCTCGACCAGGGCGGCGTTCTGCTGGGTCACGCCGTCCATCTGGCCGATGGCCTGGTTGACCTGGCCGATGCCGGCGCTCTGCTCGGCGCTGGCGGCGGTGATCTCGGCCACGATGTCGCTCACGCGGCGTACGCTGCCGACCACGTCGTCCATGGTCTGGCCGGCTTCCGCCACCAGGGCGCTGCCGATGCCGACCTTGTCGACCGAGTCGCCGATCAGGGTCTTGATCTCCTTGGCCGCCGCGGCGCTGCGCTGGGCCAGGTTGCGCACCTCGCTGGCCACGACCGCGAAGCCGCGGCCCTGTTCGCCGGCGCGCGCCGCTTCCACCGCCGCGTTCAAGGCCAGGATGTTGGTCTGGAAGGCGATGCCGTCGATGACGCTGATGATGTCCACCACCTTCTTCGACGACTCGCTGATCGAGGACATGGTGTCGACCACGCGCGCCACCACCTCGCCGCCGCGGGTGGCGGTTTCCGACGCCGACCGCGCCAGCTGGTTGGCCTGCTGGGCGTTGTCGGCGTTCTGGCGCACGGTGCTGGTCAGCTCTTCCATCGAGGCCGCGGTTTCTTCCAGCGCGCTGGCCTGGTGTTCGGTGCGCGAGGACAGGTCGCTGTTGCCCTGGCTGATCTCGTTCGCGGCCATGGCCACGCTGTCGGAACTGGTGCGCACGCGCGCCAGCACCGATTCGATCTTGGCCACGAAGCCGTTGAAGCCGCTGGCGATGGTCGCCAGCTCGTCGTTGCCGCGCACGTCCAGGCGGGCGCTCAGGTCGGCGTTGCCGCTGGACAGGCCGGTCATGGTCTTGCTCAGCACACGCAGCGGGCGGGTCAGGCGGCGCAGCACGGTCACCATGATGAAGGCCGCGGCGATCGCGCACACCACCGAGACCAGCAGCGCATAGCCGATCAGGTCACGCGCCGATGCGGTGGCCACGCTGTGCGGGAAGCTCAGCGAGATCGCCCACGGAGCGATGTCCGGATGGATGCGCAGCGGCTGCAGCAGGCGCACCATGCCCTTGGCGTCGACGAACTCATAGGATTTGCCCGCGCGTACCGCATCGAGCGCGGCGGCCGGCAGGTCCTCGGCCTTCTTGCCGTTACGGGCGTGCTCCTTGTGGCTGGCGTACAGGCCGCCGTTCGAGATCAGCGCCAGCGAGCCGCCTTCCACCAGCTTCATCTCGGCCAGGATGGCGCCGAGGCGGTTGACGTTGAAGTCGGCGCTGGCGGTGCCCTTGAACTGGCCGTCGACCAGGATCGGCACCACCAGCGAGGCCATCATGACGTCCTTGCCGTTCACCGGGTACAAGTATGGCTCGGTGAAGAACATGCGCTTGCTGGCCTTGGGTACGTCGTACCAGTCGTTGGCGCCGGGCGTGGTCGGGAAGATGATCGGCTCGACGCTCACGCCGTCCGCGCCGTTACGCGTGAAGTAAGGCATGTAGCGGCCGCTGTCGTCGTACATCGGCTTCTGGCCGGAGAATTCCGCGTCCTTGCCGTCTAGCGCATTCGCTTCCATGGTCACGGCGGCGCCGAACAGGTCGTCGGAGCTCAGCAGCGCAGCCTTGGTCATCTCGGCAATCTGGTCGCGCGCCAGCGGCTGGGCCGCGGCGAGGGTCGAACGCATGGTGCCCGCCATGGTGGCGGGAATGGCCAGGTTGGCGCCAATGCGGCTCTGCATCGCGGCGGATGCCTCGCGCGCCGAGGTGCGCGCCAGGTCCATCGCCGCCTCTTCGGCACTGTGGCTGCTCTTGACACCGATGAAGGCGGAGGTGATGCCCAGGCTTAGCACCACCAGCGCGGTGGCGGTGGCGCAGATCTTGGCGGTCAGGGACAAGGACAGGCCGCTACGCGGCTTCGTCGGTTCGTTCATGGTGGATGTACTCCGCAGGTCAGAAGGTCTTGGCCACGCTGACGGTGAAGGTGCCCTTGGCGGGGTTCGAGACGGCCAGCTTGCCGTCGCCGCGCGCCATGCCGGTGGTGTAGCGGTCGTAGGCGTCGGTCGCGCCGCGGGCACGGGTCCAGGCCGTGGACACGGTCCAGCCGCCGTCGAAGCTGCGGGTCACGCCGGCTTTCACGTCGCGCCAGTTCCAGTAGTCGTTGCCCGCGCCGGCCACGCGGCCGTCGCCGGCATGCAGGTTCAGCACGTAGCCGCCGCCCAGGTCGTGGTTCATGCCCACGTCCAGGTAGCCGGTGCCGCGCGCGTTCACGATGCCGAAGAAGTCGCGCGTCATGGTGCGGTTGTACTTGGCGTAGAAGGACTTCCAGGTGACGCCGAGGGAGAGTTCGCCGTAGTTGAACTTGGTGCTGGTGGCGCTGATCGCGGCGCCCGGATAGAGGTAGTAATAGGCCATCAGGCTGTAGCCGACCGGACCGGCCGTGCCGCTGTAGCCGCCGTACAGGTCCCATTCGACGCGCCCGCCCTCGACGAAGCGGTCGCTGATGGTCGAGGCCCAGGTGCCGGCGGACCAGCCATCGGGACGCACATAGTCGACACCCACCTGCAGGGCCGGACGGCCCCAGGTCTGGCGCACGCCGCGCGACACGTATTGCGAGGCGACGGTCACGGTGGTGGTGATGGGCAGCGCCGCGGCTGCGACGGGCGTCATGGTGGCGGGCGCCGGAGGGGCGTCATCGGCGTGCACCGCCGGGATAGCCAGCATGGTCAGGGAGAGCACCGGCAAGAGCCGGAAAAAGGCGGATTTCATCGTCAATCTCAATCAAGTCGGTTCACAGCGGTGCGCGGCGTGGTGCGGCAGGATATCCAGCCGGCGCATTCAAAGAATTAGTTCCTTGCGGAAATTCTATGGGCCGAAAGAGAGTTTTCGAGAGAATTTGGCTAATGCGATAACGACTTTTTGCTGAGCTTGCGTCATCGGCGCAACAACCCGGCAAAAAGCGTAGATAGCTTGTAAATAGGCGCAGTTACAGTAGAACGACCGTGCTGCGCGATGCGTCACGCATTGAACGATGACTTATTGGAGTGGCTCGGGGAGGTCCGGACGTTCCAGCAGTTCCTGGGCCAGGCGCAGCCCTTTCACCATCACGGAAAAGGCTTCGTGCTTGGACGCTTCGTCGGGGACGCGCAGCACGTAGGACGGGTGGTAGATGGTCACGACCCAGCTGTCGCCGTGGCGCACCGGCCGGCCCAGCGTGTCCTTGAGGGTGACGTTCTTCTCTTGCATGACCGACTTGAGGGCGGTGGCGCCCATGGCCACGATGACCTTGGGCTTGCAGGCCGCCAGTTCCTTCTCGAGCCAGTAGTGGCAGGCCTCGATCTCGCGCTGGACCGGCGTCTTGTGCAGGCGGCGCTTGCCGCGCGGCTCCCATTTGAAATGCTTGACGGCGTTGGTGAGGTAGACGGTCTTGCGGTCCAGCCCGGCCTGCTCGAAGACCTGGTCGAGCAGCTTGCCGGCCGGCCCTACGAAGGGCGCGCCGGCCAGGTCTTCCTGGTCGCCCGGCTGCTCGCCGACGATCATGATCGGCGCGCGCTTCGGCCCCGCGCCGCCGACCGCCTGGGTGGCGTGTTCCCACAGCTCGCAGCGCCGGCATTCGTCCAGCTTCGACGGCTGCTGGCGTTCGGGCTGGGCGGCCTCGGGCGCGATCGGGATGGTGGCGCCGCTGCGCCGTCCCACCGCCTGCACCTGGCCGATGCGGCGCGCGCCCAGGCCGGCCTGGCTCACCAGCGACGGCACCAGGGCGCCTTCCGGCAAATTCTTCCAGAAACGCGAAGGGATGTGGCTCTGCATCACCGAGGTATTCAGGCGCGCCGGGTTGAAGATGCTGCGGTAGTAGGTGAGCCAGAGCGCCTCGCCGCTGTCCTCGAGGTCGGCGGCGCTGGACATCAGCGGGCCGCAGTTGTGCAGGGTGTTCCCGTCCCACAGCACGCTGGCCTCGGGGGTGGCGATCATCCAGCTCACCTTGCCCATGCGGCTGACGAAGTGTTCGGCGACCTGGGGCAGCACGTCGTGGCGCGGCTCGAACCAGGCCACGAAGCGCGGCGCGCCGGCCTCGATGGGACGTTCGCGGAAACGGATGTAGGCGTGCATGTCGTGCTCCTCGCGGCGCACCGCCTTGACCATGGCGTGCAGGCGCGCGCCGTCCGGGTCGGCGGGCGACTGCACGTCGTGCTCGCCCAGCTGCCAGCGCCACAGCACCCGGTATAAAAAGGCCCAGCGGTCGGCCTCGCGGTAGCAGGCGGCGGATTGCAGCATGTCGAGCAGCGAGCGCGGCAAATGCGGTGCCGGTTTCGGTTCCTGCAACTGGATAGGCGCATTATGCGGGGGGCTTTCCGGCGCCGGCGCACCCGAGAACAGGTCCGCGCCGGGCGCGCCCCAGGTCACCGCCTCGGGCGGCACGCCGGCGCGCAGCAGCTCGCGCGCCGCCTCGCGCCA
Source organism: Massilia sp. DD77 (assembly GCF_036961685.1). NCBI lineage: Bacteria > Pseudomonadati > Pseudomonadota > Betaproteobacteria > Burkholderiales > Oxalobacteraceae > Massilia > Massilia sp. DD77. The sequence continues at coordinate 27,826 of NZ_JBAMDH010000010.1, read as the reverse complement.
CTGCGCGAAGCCGTTCACTTCCAGGGCCCGGCCCTGCAGGACGGCTTGGGCGGCGCCCTGGGCGTTCATGCCGCCTGCAGCTCCGGCCAAAGGTTCATCTGCTGCGCGGGCTGGTGGTCGGCCAGGTGGCGGCGCAGGATGCCGGACTCCGCCGCCCCTTGCGCCGGCTTGTAGTCGGCGGTGACCACGAAGGGCGCCAGCTTCTTGAGACTGCAGCGCAGGCGCGACAGGTCTTCCCAGCGGATGCGGCGCAAGCGGCGCAGCTCCACCAGGCGCTTGGCGTTGCGCAGCCCGATGCCGGGGATGCGCGCGATCATGCTGGCGTCGGCGCGGTTCAGGTCCATCGGGAAGTGATCGCGGTTGGACAGGGCCCAGGCCAGCTTGGGATCGACGTCCAGGGCCAGGTTGCCGCTTTGGGGCATCAGCTCGCCCGCCGTGAAGCCGTAGCCGCGCAGCAGGAAGTCGGCCTGGTACAGGCGGTGCTCGCGCAGCAGCGGCGGCGGCGCGGCCGGCACGCTCTTGGGGCTTTGCGGAATGGGGCTGAAGGCCGAGTAATACACGCGCTTGAGCTTGTAGCTGCCGTAGAGCGTCTCGGCGGTGTTCAGGATGGTGTGGTCGTCGCTGGCGTCGGCGCCGACGATCATCTGCGTGCTCTGGCCGGCCGGCGCGAAACTGGGCGCCTTCGGCTCCTCGGCCTTTTCGTCGAGTTTGCGGCGGATCGAACCCATCGCCAGCTTGATGGTGTGGACGCTTTTTTCAGGCGCCAGGCGGGTCACGCTGTCGTGGGTCGGCAGCTCGATGTTGACCGACAGGCGGTCGGCCCAGCGTCCCGCTTCCTCGATCAGGGCCGGGTCGGCGTCGGGAATGGTCTTGAGGTGGATGTAGCCGCGGAACTGGTGCACCTGGCGCAGCTGGCGCGCGACGGCGACCAGCTGCTCCATCGTGTAGTCGGCCGAGCGGATGATGCCCGAGCTCAGGAACAGGCCGTCGATGTAGTTGCGCAGGTAGAAATCCTGGGTCAGCTTGACCACTTCCTCGACCGCGAAACGGGCGCGCGGCACGTTGGAACTGCGCCGGTTGATGCAGTACTGGCAGTCGTAGATGCAGAAGTTGGTCAGCAGGATCTTGAGCAGCGAGACGCAGCGGCCGTCGGGCGTGTAGCTGTGGCAGATGCCCATGCCGGTGGTGGCGCCCAGGCCGTCCTTGCCCTCGGATCCGCGCTTGGGCGCGCCGCTGCTGGCGCAGGAGGCGTCGTACTTGGCGGCATCGGCCAGGATTTCGAGCTTGTCGTTGAGTTCCATCGCGGCGGCTTGACTGTATGAACATACAGTATAGCGCGGCGAACCTCTACCCCGACTGCGCCAGCACAGGTAACGGACGTTTTAGTGGTTCAAAGTCGGGACACCAAACACAACAGCCACAGTAACTTGTAGCACCATTACTTAGCAATAATAAAGCGCAAATTATACCGACTCGGAAATTCGGAATATCAGCAAAAAGACGTGTGCTGACAATCTATCAATTGGGAATGTTACCGCGCTTGATGCTTCCTGCATGAGGCGCTCAGAAGAAGCACTCCGCCAGCAATAAGTGCTAGCGGAGAGATCGACAAATCCACACCACTTGCAAACCGAAGAGCAAAGCCTATCAGCGTGTACAGCAGAAAAATTATGCCCCACGCGTAAAAAAGCGCGCCACGGCCCAGACCAACGTGCGGACGGAATATATAAATGCAGCCGCTTGCGATGAGGATAAAGAACAAGATACTACCAATCAGTCCGGAATACTGCGCTCCAAATAATTCCCGATTGACCGTCGCTCCGGTTGCAGCGAAAAGTAAAGCCACCCCAATATGGGCAAATATATAGAAAAAACGCACTGCTAACCTCATTGCATTAGACGAGAAGCTTCATTCCGCGAAAACAGCTGTACCAACACTTTCGTATTGAATCTTATCATCCAGCATTAGGAACATTGCGTCAAGTTGCAATTTTACAACCAACATTACCGTGATTATGTTGATGGAATTATTTGCAATTTATGTTTGACAGCGATGTCGAATTAATAAAATAATTTATCTGCTTGGAATGTCTCTAAGCACTTTAACAAGCGTTAGAAAGAAGAGTCATGCAGGAACTGAATTTTTTTGAAATTGAAGCTGTGTCGGGTGGCGAAAAGAGCGCCGCATACGAAATGGGTAACAACATCGGCAAAGCGCTGCGCTGGGCATGGGACAATATCCCGCGCTTCCCGGCCCCAAATACCGATCACTACGTTTCGTAAGCACTCAGCATAAAAGCTGATTGATGTCGTTTACTCAAAGATTAAGGTAATATTATGCAAGAACTGACTTTCGCCGAAATGGAATCGGTAAATGGCGGCCGCGCCTTGGCGCTCGCTGCCATCGCACTCGGATTGATCACTGGCGCCGAACAAGTACGCGACTTCACCCGTGGCCTCATTGATGGCCTGTTTGAAGCGCAATAATCGCGGCTGAAGAGAAGGCGGCTTGAGGGCCGCCTTTTTTTCTGAAGCAGATCCGTCGTAGTCTTAAGCCGTCCGCCCTACAGTAATCGCTGCGCCTGCGCCAGCACCTGCGGCTCCATCCGTCCGGCGATCTTCTTGAGATAACTCCCCGCCAGCGCCACCCCCGCGCTCCCCGCCCGGTGCAGCCAGGCATAGGCCTCCACCAAATCGCGCTGCGCGCCCTGCCCCGCCGCGTACATCACGCCCAGGTTGTACTGCGCCCGCGCATGCCCCTGGCGCGCCGCGCACAGGTACCAGAAATGCGCTGCTTCGTAGTCGCGATCGACGCCCTTGCCGCAGTCGTAGTGCAGCCCCAGCTCGAACTGGGCCAGCGCGTGCCCCTGGTCGGCCGCCTTGTGGAACCAGTCGGCCGCCTCGCGCGGGTCGCTCTCTTCCATGCGGTCGAGCAGCGCACCCACCATGTACTGGGCCGGGGCGTAGTTCTGGGCCGCGGCGCGGCGGTACCAGGCCAGGGCTTGCGCGCTGTCCTGGGGCACGCCGACGCCGCCCTCGTAGCGCAGGCCGAGGTCGAACTGGGCGCGCAGATGGCCCTGCTCGGCCGCCTTGCGATACCACGCGGCCGCCTGCTCCACATCCTGGGCGATGCCGTTGCCGCTGTCATAAAGCTGTCCCAGGTGGTACTGGGCCGAAGGCAGGCCCTGTTCCGCCGCCTGGCGGTACCAGTGCAATGCCCGCGCCGGGTCGCGCTCGACGCCCTGGCCATGCTCGTAGCGCATGCCCAGGTTGTCCTGGGCGCCCGCGTGGCCCTGCTCGGCCGCGCGCAGGTACCAGCCCAGGGCCAGCTCCTCGTTGCGCGGCACGCCGTGACCGCTGTCGTAGATGAGGGCGAGGTTGAACTGGGAACTGGCGTGGCCCTGCTCGCCGGCACGGCCGTACCACAGGATGGCCTGTTCGCTGTCCTGGGGCAGGTCCTGGCCTTTGTCATAGCGCAGGCCGAGGTTGAACTGGGCCGGGGCATAGCCCTGGGCGGCCGCCTTGCGCAGCCAGTCCAGCGCCGCAAAGGGGTCGCGCGGCAGGCCCTGTCCGCTGTCGTGGCGCAGCGCCAGGTTGAACTGCGAGCGCGCATAGCCTTGTTCGGCGGCGCGCCGGTACCAGTCGAGGGCCGTGTCCAGGTCTTGCGGCACGCCCTTGCCGGTCTCGTACATCATGCCCAGGTTGTGCTGGGCGCCCGGCTCGCCCTGCTCGGCGGCCTGGCCGAACCAGTGCAGCGCCTGCTGCACGTCGTTCGGCACGCCCTGTCCTTTCGCATACAGCCAGCCCAGGTTGTACTGCGCCGGCGCATAGCCTTGCTCGGCCGCGCGGCGGTACCAGTAGGCGGCCTGGCCGAAGTCCTGCTCCACGCCCTGGCCCTTCTGGTACATCACGCCGAGGTTGTACTGGGCCTGCTCCAGGCCCGAGGACGCGGCCATGCGGTACCAGGCCACGGCCAGCTCGTAGTTGCGCGCCACGCCCTGGCCGTTGACGTACATGAAGCCCAGCGTGTGCTGGGCCTGGGCCACCCCGCGCTCGGCCAGGCCTTTTACGCGCAGGAATTCGGCCGTGTGGCGTTCCTGCGCGTCGCTGGAATGACTGGGAGTATCGAGCATGGCCGCTTACGCCTGGACAGCACGTAAATTCGGGCTCGACTGCGCACGCAGCGCGCCGATGAAGTCCTGCAGCGGAATCGGACGGTAGAAGAGGTAGCCCTGCATGGTCAGGCAGCCGTTGGAGCGCAGGTAGCGCGCCTGCTCCTCGGTTTCCACGCCTTCGGCGATCAGGTTCAGGCCCAGGCCGCGCGCGATCGAGATGATCGCCAGGATGACCGGGTAGTGCCCGTTCTCCTCGTGGATCTCCTTGACGAAGGACTGGTCGATCTTGACGGTGTGGATCGGGAAGCGGTGCAGGTAGGACAGCGAGGAATAGCCGGTGCCGAAGTCGTCGATCGCGATCGACACGCCCAGCTGGCACAGCTTGTTCAACTGGTCGATCGCGTACTGCGGATTGCGGATGCAGATGTTCTCGGTGATCTCGACTTCGATCTGGCCCGGCGCGATCCCGTAGCGCACCAGGGCGCCGCGCATCTTCTCGAAGAAGTCGCCGCGGTCCAGGTATTGCGGGGACAGGTTGAGCGACAGGCGCACGTTGCCGCCGCCGACCGCCTTCCATTGCAGCATGTCGCGGCACAGGGCGCCGATCATCCAGTCCGAGATCGGCAGCATCAGGCCGTTCTCTTCGGCGAAAGGCAGGAACTCGCCGGCCGACAGCAGGCCGCGGGTCGGGTGGTTCCAGCGCATCAGCGCTTCGGCGCCGACGATGCGGCCGGTGATGGCGTCGATCTGCGGCTGGTAGTACATCTCTAGCTCGTCCTGCTCCAGCGCGCGGCGCAGCGCCTGCTCCAGCGCGATCTTCTGGTGCGACACGTCGAGCATCGAGGTGTGGTAGAAGCTGTGGCCGTTCTTGCCAAGAGCCTTGACCTGGTACATCGCGATGTCGGCATGGCGCAGCAGCTCGTCGATCGATTCGCCGTCGCTCGGGTAGATCGCGATGCCGATCGAGGCCGAGATGTGCACTTCGTGGCCATCCAGGTCGAAGGGCTTCTGCAGGGTTTCCAGGAACTTGTCGGCGATGACGCGGGCGTCATCGCGGTCGCGCAGTTCCGGCAGCACGATGGTGAATTCGTCGCCGCCCTGGCGCGCCAGGGTGTCGCCCTTGCGCAGGCATTCCTTCAGGCGGCGCGCGGCCTGCTGCAGCAGTTCGTCACCTTTCACGTGGCCGAGGGTGTCGTTGACCAGCTTGAAGCGGTCCAGGTCGATGAACATCACCGCGAGCTCGGTCTGCTTGCGCTTGGCCTGGATCACGGCCAGGCCGAGACGGTCCTTGAACAGGATGCGGTTCGGCAGGTCGGTCAGGATGTCGTGGTAGGCCTGGTAGGAGATCACTTCTTCCGCGCGCTTGCGGTCGGTGATGTCGCGCGCCACGCCGTAGGTGCCGAAGAACTCCAGCTTCTTCACTTCCTGGTCGGGCACGTGCATGCCGATCGCGTTGAGCGAGATCGTCATCAGGGTGTTGTTGAAGGTGCGGTCGTGGCCATTCCCGCCGCGGCACTTCAGGCGCAGCTCGACGTTGCGCGAAGCGCGTTCGTCGACGCGGCGCTCGTTGAACACGTAGCGCGCGCGCTCCAGGTCTTCCTCGTGCACCAGGATCGAGTAGTGCTGGCCGATCAGCTCTTCGCGGGTATAGCCCAGCAGCTGGTAAGCGCGGTCGTTCACGAAGGTGAAGCGGCCTTCGTGGTTCAGGGTATAGATGATGTCCGGCGACGAGTCCACCAGGTAGCGGTACATCTTCTCGGAGGCCTCGAGCTGGTGCCTCATGCGCTCGTTGTCCGACGCCAGGCGGCGCTGCTGCAGGGCGTTGGAGACCGTGGTCAGGAGCTCTTCGCGGCTGTAGGGCTTGCGCAGGTAGTCGTAGGCGCCGCGCTTGAGGGCGCCGATCGCCGCGTCGATGCCGACTTCGCCGCTCATCACGATCACGTGGGCGTCGATGCCCTTCTCGTTGATGAAGTCCATGATGTCGTGGCCGCCGATGTCGGGCAGGCGCAGGTCGAGCAGGACCAGGTCGAAGCGCTGGCGCGACAGCTGGGCCAGCGCTTCGCTGCCCGAGGAGGCCGTGACCAGGCGGTAGCCGCGTCCCTGCAGCAGCTCATGGAGGGAGGACAGCAGGCGCGGTTCGTCATCGACCAGCAGCAGGCGTGGCAGGCTGTCGGTCCCCAGGGTATCCGAGATCGGAGCGGGTTCGCCGGAGTACATGGTGGCGGGGTTCGCGTTCATGGTGGAATATTCGAGCCGAACTAAGCTGAACCGAGCGCGCGCGCCGGCGGCAGGGCGACCGCCGTGCCGGCGCCGGACCACGCCGGCAGGAGGATTTCAAAAGCAGTGCCGGTGCGGCCGCTGCGGCAGGCGATGTGGCCGCCCAGCTTCTTGACCAGGCTGTGCACGATCGACAGGCCCAGGCCATGGTGGGCGCCGTCCTTGGTGCTCTTCACCGGCGAGAACAGGTTGGCCAGCACCTCGCGCGACAGGCCGGGGCCGTCGTCGCTGACCACCAGCTCGATGTAGAGCTGGCGCTCGCGGTTGACGTGGCCGCGGTTCAGGATCTCGACCCGGCCGCCGGCGCCGCTGAGGGCCTCGACCGCGTTCTTGACCAGGTTGACAAGGATTTGTTTCAGCACATCGGCGTCGCCCTCGATGCGGCTCGCGTCCTCGTGCATGTGCGACACGATCTCGACCGAGGCCGGCACGAAGCCGCTGGAGCGGAACAGGCGCAGCACGTCGTCGACCACCTTGGCCACGTCGGTGGCGCGCGGGCCGGCGTCGAGCGGCTTGAGCTCGGCCAGGCTGCCGATCAATTGGCCGACACGGTCGATCTCTTCGTTCAGGATCGACAGCTCGCCGCCCACCGGTTCCTGGCGCGCCAGCTTGCTGTCCAGGACACTCAGGTAGTTCTTGATGATCGACAGCGGGTTGTTCACCTCGTGCACCACGCGGCGCGAGGCCTCGCGGTATTCCTCGGCCACGTTGGCCAGCTGGCGGCGCGCGTGGCCGCGTTCCGACAGCAGGTTTTCCAGGGCGGTGGCGGCCTGGGCCCCGAAGGCCTGCATGAAGCGTTCGCGGCGCTGACAATGCGGGAGCTGCCAGGCGCCCACGCCGCCGATCAGGACGCCCAGGCAGCGCGCGCCCGCCACCAGCGGCAGGCAGACCAGGCTATCGGTGCCGAGCATGCGCAGCAGCTGCTCCTCGGCCATGCCGATCGGCTGGCGCTCGCGCTGGACAAAGGCGGGGCGGCGCTCGAGGGCGCTCTTGGCCACCGGCCCGCCCTTGGCGAGCGGCACGGCGAATTCGGCGATGCGCTGGCTGCCCGCGGTCGGCGCGCCCACCAGGGCGTGGCCGGTCGGGTTTTCCAGCAGGACGACGGCGTTCTCGAAATCGAACAGGATGCGCGCGGTGCGCGTCATCGCTTCCAGCAGGCCGGATTCGCCCTGCTGGCGCGCCAGGGTCTGGCCCACTTCGGACACCAGCACCATGTTGCGCACTTCCTCGGACAGGCGCTGCTGCACCGGATCGACGGGCGGCGGCGCATAGGCCGGCGGCGCGGGAATCTCGTCGGCGCCGGCCAGGTCGATGCCGAGATGGGCGGCGGCCTTGTCGACCTGGCGCGCGGCGCCGTCCAGCAGCTGCAGGGCCTGGGTTGCATCGAGGTTGCACAGCGCGGCGGCCTCGATCACGGCGGCCTGGTCGTCGGCATGGCTGGCCAGCACGTGGGCTAGGCGCACGGCGCGGATCAGCGGATGGGCCGATTCCAGGCGGTCGCTCGGCTCGTGGTGATAGAGCACCGCGTCGGCCAGGAAGGAATCGAGCTGCCAGCGTTCGATCAGCCAGGCGCCCGCTTCGGCGTGGGTGATCTGCAGGGTGCGCTGCTCGACCGCGCACAGGTCTTCGTCGTCGCGCGCGGTGAAGTTGAAGCCGTATTCCTTGGGTGCGGTGGCGAGCAAGGCCAGGCGGCCGACGTTGTGCAGCAGGCCGGCCAGGTAGGCTTCTTCATGGTGCGGGTAGTCGATCGCACGGGCGGCCTCGCGCGCCAGCACGGCGGCGGTCAGCGAGGTCTTCCAGAAGGCGCGCAGGTCGATGCTGCCCGAATGCGGGAAACTGTTAAAGGTCTGGAATACCGAGTCGCTGATGACCAGGGTCTTGATCATGTCCGTGCCGAGCGACACCAGGGACTGCTCGAGGTTCACGGTGCGGCCGTTGCGGTGGTAGGCCGAGCTGTTGGCGACGGCCAGCAGCTTGCCGGTCATGCCGGCATCCTTCGAGATCAAAGCGGCGAGCTCCGGCATCCCCAGGTCGTCCGCCTGGAGGTGCTCGATCAGCTTGACGAGGATCTGCGGCATTGCCGGCAGACGGGCAATCAGCAAACGATTGCGGATATCCTGGTCCGATTGGTGCATGTTATCAAACACGGCCGCCACTTGTGAAGGTTGGAAAGTGGCTGCCCGACGTGCCTGAAAACGGGTTGCCACAAGATCTAGTCTTTTCATCCATCGAACAGGCGGGGTTGTGGCCTGTTATTCCGTGGATGTAAAAAACTTGTCTTAGCATATATACATTTCTGATCAGGAACAATAGTTTCGGGAAAAACTGTTGCCTATCGGTTGTTCTGATAGTAACAGAGCAACAGAAATTGTTCACAGTCTTGAAATATTATTACGATTTGTATGCATACATGAAATATTGTTTCACTTGCAATGTGAAAGTGTTGCGTTAATGAAAAAGGCCGGGTGATCCCGGCCTCGGCGCGACGTGCTGGCTATATTCAGGGCAACTGGGCGAGCAGCCGTCTCGCGTTTTCCTCGTCGGCAAAACTCCCTTTACCGGCGAGCAGGGTTTCGAGCAGCTTGCGCGCGCCTGCCCCATCGCCCGACCTGGACATGGCCACAGCCAGGTGGTAAGCCGTGGCGCGTGCCTGCGGCGCCAGCGCATGCGCCTTCTTGAGCAGCGCCAGGCCGCGCGCCAGCTCGCCTTCCTCGACCAGGATCCACGCAAGGGTATCCATGACCGCGGGCTGCTCGCCGGCCAGGGCGACGGCTTTCTCGGCGAACTGGCGCGCGCGTGCATCCTTCATGCGCTGGTAGGCCAGCGCCAGGTTATTCAGGGCCGCGACCTGGCGCGGATCCTTCGCCAGTATCTCCTCGAATTGGGCGGCCGCCTGGGGGTACTGTTTTTCCCGCAGCAGGCTTTCGCCCCGGTAGAGCTGGACCCGCTGGTCGCCAGGGTGATCGCGCAGCCACTGCGCCAGTTGCGCAGCTGCCTGCTCGGGCTTGCCTGCCTGGCGCAAGGCATGGCTGATCTTGATGGTCAGCTCCGCATTCGGCGTGAACGCGTACGCGCGCCGGTAGGCTTCGAGCGCGCGCGCGGCCTGCTGCCGGGCCATCAGGATATCGCCTTCGAGCTGATAGCCCGCCGATGCCCGGGGATGCTTGCGCTGCATGCGCTCGGCCGTCATCAGGGCCAGCTCGTGCTGTCCCTTGCGTACCTGCAGTTCGGCCAGGGCCAGTTGCGCGGCGGGGAAGTCCGGCTGGATCGCCAGCACGTCCTTCAAGCTGCTCTCGGCCGCGATATCCTGCTTGAGCAGCAACTCCAGCGCCGCCACCTGCATGCGCGCCTGCGCGGAGCGCGGCAAGGCGGCCGCCAGCGACTTGTAGGTGCCGAGCGCGGCTTCAGCCTGCCCATTTGCCAGCTGGCCCTTGCCGAGCAGGTCGAGCAGGTCGGTATTTTCCGGATGCGCCACCATGAGCTTGCCGGTCAGGTCCAGTGCCTTCTGGGTCTGCCCGGTGCGCAGATATTGTGTGACCAGGCCGACCGACAACCTCAGCTCGCTAGATGCGGCGGCGGCCTTTTCCAGCCAGCCGGTGGCCTCCTGCGGCTTGCCCGCGCGGTCGGCCAGGATGGCGAGGGCCGTCAAGGCTTCGACGTGGTTCTTGTTCTTCTCCAGGAAGGCGTGCAAGTGCGCGCGCGCCGCGCCGGCGTCTCCGCCGCCCAGCGCCATTTCGGCCAGGTGAGCCGCCGCGGGATAGTAGTCCGGCTGCAGCGCCAGTGCGCGTTCGAACTGTTCGCGCGCCTTGGCCTGCGCTCCCATGGCCTGGTGAACGCTGCCTTTCAGGTCGGCCACGGCGGCGTTGCGCGCATGCGCACGCTCCAGTTTCTCCACCGAGGCCAGCGCCTGGTCGTAGCGCTTCAGGTTCATCTCCGCCCTGACCAGGGCGACGCCGGCATCGACGGCGCCGCGGTCCAGCTCCGTGGCGGCGCGCAGGTCGGCAATCGCATTGTCCATCTCGCCCATGCCGAGCTTGCTCAAGCCCAGCGAGGTGCGCAGCTCCGCCGAACCTGGCGCCAGCGCACTGGCCTGCTGGAAGAGGTCGGCGGCCTTGCGGAAGTCGCGCGCCTGCAGATGGCTTTCGCCCGCCAGCGCCATCAACTGGACGTCCTTGCCGCCCGCCTCGAGCGCAGGCGCCAGCAGGTCCAGCGCGTTGCCGGCCTGCCCGCTGCGCAGCAGGGAAGCTGCCAGCAGCTTGAGTGCATAGGCGTTGCCGGGATCGTGTTTCAAGTACTCGCGCAGGTGGCTCTCGGCCTGGTAGGGCGAGTTCAGGCGCAGGCTGATGGCCCCGGCGAGCAGCATGCTCGGCGCATGGTTGGGGGCCACACGGAGCAGGTGCTGCACCGATTCCCTGGCTTGCTGGTACTTCCCTTGCGAGAAGTACAGCAGCGCCTGGGTATAGGAAAGCAGGATGCTCCTGGGCGCCAGTTTGCGCACGGCGTCCAGGTCTTTCTGCGCCTGCTCGTACTGGCCCAGCACGATTTCCAGGTCCGCCTTGAGGATATAGGCGTAGCGCTGCCCCGGGTTGAGCGAAAGGACCCGCTGGTAGACGCGCATGGCTTCATCGCTGCGTCCCGTGCTGCGGAAGAGCTCAGCCTGGAACAGCAGGGCCGAGGTATTCGTCGGCTGGGCCGCGAGCGCGCGGGCGGACAGTGCCGACGCCTCGTCCGCGTGGCCGGTGCGCAAGGCCAGGCGTCCGAGCCCGAGCATGGCGGACACGGTGCCGGGCGCAGCCTGCAGCACCGCCTCATACACTTGCCTGGCCTCGTCCAGCCTGCCCAGGCCGCACAGGGCATCGGCGCGCACAACCAGCAGCTCGGGATCCCGCCCGGCGGCCGCCGCTTGCGTCTCATCCAGTGCTTTCTGGTACTGCGCTTGGAGCACCAGGGACTGCGCAAGCACGGGCATGGCGGCGCCGGCCGGGTAACCCAGCTTGAGCGCTGCGCGAATTTCCTTTTCCGCGCTTTCGGATTCGCCACTGTCGAGATAAACCTTGGCCAGCTCGAAGCGTGTCTGCGCATCCGCGGGTGCGGCCTGGATGGCATTCTTGAGCAGGATGACGGCTGCGCTGTATTCGCCGCGCTGCTGGTAATGCGCCGCTTTGCTGCGCAGTTCAGGCACCGGCGGCTGCTTGACGTGCAGCCCCAGGCCGACCGACAGCGCCACGGCGCCAATGACGGCGCCGCCGCCCAGCATGTGCTTGGTGGACCAGGTACGCCGCGTTGAGTGTTGTTCGGCCATCAGATTCTCGACGAAATTATTGCCATGGATTATGATTCCTTGCTTAAATGTCAGTCAATCTGTCGAGAACTTTTACATCGGAAACTGTTGTTTCCTGCGCTAACCTCACAAGCCATTGATTTATAACAATAATTTCCTAATGGCATGATCTGTGCTTCGCAGCCCCTACTCATCCATTATTACATGCCTCCCATGAAAAGATTGCTCGCCTACTCCATGACCGGCCTCGTGCTGCTTGCCGCACAGACCGCACATGCCGGGGACATCGGCGACTCCGCGGTCAATGGCTATTGGGGAGGCAACGATCACGGGGCGGGAGATGTGATCGGCGGCAGCCTGTACGACATCCAGGGCGCCCATATCTCCCGCGCCGGGGATGTGCTGACCGTCGTCATTTCGACCAATTTCGCCGGCCATGCGGGCGCCTCGCCCAGCTCGGCCCCGGGCGGCATCGGCTATGGCGACGTGTTCCTCGCGCAAAAATGGAACCCTTTCGGCACCGATGTCCACCACGCCAAGGACAACGCCGCCAACGGCACCCTGTGGGAATACGGCTTCAGCCTGGACAACCGCTTCAGCAACACCGGCGGCACCTTCAAGCTGTATGAACTGAACGGCACGACCAATGCGCAGAGCATCAGGAATGCCGAGTCCTACATGAGCTGCAGGAACGGGGTCGACTGCACCTACCGCGAAGGCCAGGCGACCGCGGTCAAGACCACCTCGTCGACCGTGCGCAACACGGGCCTGGTCGGCACCTGGAAAGTGCTGGCCGACCAGTCGCTGACCTTCAGCATCAACGTCGCCAAGAGCGACCTGGCGCAGTATTCGACCATGGCCCTGCACTGGGGCGAGACCTGCCAGAACGACGTCGTCGAAGGCATGACCAGGCTCGGCCACGAGGTGCCGCTGCCGGGATCGCTGCCGCTGCTGGCCCTGGGCCTGGGCGCGATGGCCGTCATCCGCCGCAAGCGGCAAGCACAGCAGTAATTCCCCGCTTTCCCCGATCCTCGTTTAGCGCCCCGCCCCGCTCCTGCCCATCTTGAGCATCCGGCGGCGGTAGCGGCGCGCCGTCGCCCAGAACGCCAGCGACAGCAGCGCGAATCCGGCCTGCCCCAGGGCCAGCGCCAGCACCGAATGCGACAGCAGCGGCGCCACCACCCCCGCCACGATCGCGCCCAGCAGGGTCGACACGAAAGACTGGCACGAGGCCACGGTGCCGCGGATGTGCGGGAACAGGTCGAGCGCCAGCAGGGTGGCGCCAGGCGCGATGATCGAGCTGCCGAAGGTAAAGAAGAACATCGGCGCCACGGTCCAGGGCAGCGCGGGCGGCAGGAAGATGTGGTAGGCCACGTTGAACGCGATCGCGCCCAGCATGAAAAAGAACCCGATGCGGATCTGGCGCGCGAAGTCCAGTTTGCCGGCCAGGCGGTTGGCCGCCAGCGCGCCCAGGAAGATCCCGCTCACGGTCGGCACGAACAGCCAGGCGAATTCCGACGGCCCCAGGCCGAGGCTCTCGGGCAGCATCACCGGCGCGGCCGCGATGTACAGGAACAGGCCGGCGAAGTTCAGCGCCGTGACGCCCGCCTTCATGTGAAACAGGAAGGACGAGAAGATCGCGCCATAGCTCTCGGCCAGGAAGCGCGGGTTGAAGGGCTGGCGCTTCTCCATCGGCATCGTCTCGGGTAAATGCTTCCAGCAGAACCAGCCCAGCACGATGGTATAGACGCACAGCGCCAGGAAGATCGCGCGCCAGTCGAACCAGGTGACGATCCAGCCGCCCAGCACGGGCGCGATGGCCGGCGCGATCGAGAAGATCATGGTCACCATCGACAGCAGGCGCGCCGCGGCGGTGTCGGAATACAGGTCGCGGATGATGGCGCGCCCCACCACCACGCCGGCCCCGGCCGACACCCCCTGCATGATGCGGAACACCCACAGGTAATGGACCGAAGACGCGGCCGCGCAGCCGAAGGTGCCGATGCCGAACACCACCAGCGCCACCAGGATCACGTTGCGGCGCCCGAAGGCGTCGGACAGCGCGCCATGCCACAGCACCATGCCGGCGAAGGCCAGCATGTAGGCGGTCAGGGTCTGCTGGACTTCGATCGGCGTGGCGTGCAGCTCGGCGCGGATCTGCGGAAAGGCCGGCAGGTAGGCGTCGATCGAGAACGGCCCCAGCATCGACAGGGCCGCCAGCAGGGTGGCGAGGCCGCCGGCCGACAGCATCGCGATCTTGTGGGGCTTGGGCAAGGGGACCGGTATGACGGGGTCCTTGGGAAGATCGGGCGGTTCGGTCGGCGGCAGCATCGTGGGTCCTTCGTGGGTCTTTATTCCTGCTTCGGTTTGGCTTCTTCCCTGCGGTTGAAGCCGGCCACCATGTCGAAGCGGAACAGGCGGCATTCGAGCGCGCCGTTGAAGAACGGCGTCTTGCGCGATTCCTTCAGGCGCAGCATCTTGGGCAGGCCCAGGTCGGCCGTGAACAGGCAGGCGGTCCAGCCGGCGAAGCGCTGCTTGAGGGTGGTGCCCAGGGCCGAGTAGAAGGCCACGGCCATCTCGTCCTGCGGCATGGTGGAGTCGCCGCGCACGCCGATCCGCTCGCCGTAGGGCGGGTTGGTCAGCAGGATGCCCGGCTGCTCGGTCGGCGGGTTCACGTGCTGGGCCTCGATCTGCTTGAGCGGCACCTCGAACAGGATGCCGGCCACCTTCAGGTTATGGCGCGTCATGGCCACCATGTCGCCCGAGATGTCGGAGCCGAAAATGGTCGGTTCGCTCGGCAGCGCGTTCGGCTTGATCGCGGCCTTCATGTCCTGCCAGGCCTGGCGGTTGAAGTCGCGGAATTTTTCGAAGGCGAAGCGGCGCCGCGCGCCGGGCGGGATCCCCTGCAGCATCTGGGCGGCTTCCACCAGGATGGTGCCGGAGCCGCACATCGGGTCGAACAGCGGCACGCCCGGCTTCCAGCCCGACACCCGCAGCATGCCCGCCGCCAGGTTCTCGCGCAGCGGCGCGTCGCCGGTCTCTTCGCGCCAGCCGCGCTTGAACAGCGCTTCGCCCGAGGTGTCGAGGTAGATGATGAAGTTGCGCTGGTCGAGGAAGCCGACGATGCGCATGTCCGGCTCGCGGGTGTTGACCGACGGGCGCTTGTTGAACTGGTCGCGGAAGCGGTCGCAGATGGCGTCCTTGATCTTCAGCGTGGTGAACTCCAGGCTCTTCAGCGGCGACTTAACCGCGGTGACGTCGACGCGGATGGTGTGCTCGGTGCCGAACCAGTCTTCCCAGGGCTGCTCGAGCACCAGGTCGTAGATGTCGTTCTCGTTGTTGTAGCTGCGCTGGCCCATGCGCATCAGGACGCGCGAGGCGATGCGCGAGTGCAGGTTGACCAGGTAAGCGTCCGTCAGGGACCCGGAGCAGTGCACGCCGCCGGGGACCTGGTTGTGCACCTTCAGGGTGGTGCTCAGCTGGGCGATCTCGCCCAGTTCTTCGGCAAGCGCCGCTTCCATGCCGCGCGGGCATGGGCAAAAATAGGAGGCCATGAGGGGTACCCTTTGTCCGTTAATAAAACTGTTGAGTTACGCGTTATCTGTTTTCGCTGATAACCGTGAGACCGTCGTTCCGGCGGAGGCCGGAACCTAAGTTGACGTTCGTTGCGACTCGACGACCTTGGATCCCGGCCTCCGCCGGGATGACGGTTTTGAAACTAACTAAGTAAGGTGATTATTGCCAGCGTTCAATCAGAACGGCTTCACCACCACCAGAATCACAATCGCCAGCAGCAGCAATACCGGCACTTCATTGAAATACCTGTACCAGGTGTGGCTGCGCGCATTCACCCCGCGTTCGAACTTCTTCAGCAGCGACCCGCACGCATGATGGTAGCCGATCGTCACCACCACCAGCGCCAGCTTCGCATGCAGCCAGCCCCCGCTGACGCCATAGCCCAGCCACAGCCACAGGCCCAGCACCAGCGCCGGCACCATCAGGATGGTGGTGAAGCGGTACAGCCGCCGCCCCATGCCCAGCAGGCGCTCGGTCACGGCCGGGTTGGTCTCCTGCGCCAGATTGACGAAGATGCGCGGCAGGTAAAACAGCCCGGCGAACCAGGACGCGATGAAGACGATGTGCAGGGCCTTGATCCAGAGGTACATGCGCTTCCTTGTTGTTATTGACGTATTTCGCCGTGACCGAACACGACGTATTTCAGCGAGGTCAGTCCTTCCAGTCCCACCGGGCCGCGCGCGTGCAGCTTGTCGTTCGAGATGCCGATCTCGGCGCCCAGGCCGTATTCGAAGCCGTCCGCGAAGCGGGTCGAGGCATTCACCATGACCGAGGCCGAATCGACTTCCTTCAGGAAGCGCATCGCGCCGCTGAAGTCCTCGGTGATGATGGCGTCGGTGTGCTTGGACGAGTAGGTGTTGATGTGGTCGATCGCTTCGTCGATGCCGGCCACGATCTTGACCGCCAGGATCGGCGCCAGGTATTCGGTGCTCCAGTCTTCATCCGTCGCGGCGACGAGATGCGGATAGCCCGCCAGGATCGCGAACGACTCCGGATCGGCGCGCAGCTCGACTTCTTTCGTCTTGTACAGCTCCGCCAGGCGCGGCAGGACCGTCGGGGCGATCGCGCGCGACACCAGCAGGGTTTCCATGGTGTTGCAGGTGCCGTAGCGGTGGCACTTGGCGTTGAAGGCGACCGGCAGGGCTTTCTCGAGGTCGGCCTTGGCGTCGATGTAGACGTGGCAGATGCCGTCCAGGTGTTTGATCATCGGGACCGTCGCCTCTTCCATCAGGCGCGCGATCAGGCCCTTGCCGCCGCGCGGGACGATCACGTCCACGTATTGCGGCATGGTGATCAAGGCGCCCACGGCGGCGCGGTCGACCGTGTCGACCACCTGCACCGCCTCGAGCGGCAGGCCGGCCTTCTGCAGGCCTTCGGCCACCAGTTTCGCCAGCGCGCGGTTGCAGTGGATGGCTTCCGAGCCGCCACGCAGGATGGCCGCGTTGCCGCTCTTGATGCACAGGCCGGCCGCGTCCACCGTCACGTTCGGACGCGCTTCGTAGATGATGCCGATCACGCCCAGCGGCACGCGCATCTGGCCCACCTGGATGCCGGTCGGGCGCACCTTCATGTTCGAGATTTCGCCGATCGGGTCCGGCAGCTCGGCGATCTGGCGCAGGCCGGTCACCATGGTGGCGATGGCGGCGCTTGAGAGGGCCAGGCGGTCCAGCAGGGCCGGGGCCAGGCCGTTGGCGCGGGCTGCATCCATGTCCTGCCCGTTGGCGCTACGCAGGGCGTCGGCTTCGCGTTCGATCGCCTCGGCGATCAGGAGCAGCGCGCGGTTGCGGGTGGCGCCGTCGGCGCGCGCCATGGCGCGCGAGGCGGCCCGGGCCTGGCGGCCCAAGGTGTGCATGTGTGCGGTGATGTCCATCGTGTCGTCCAATTGCAAAGTTGGTATGCGGAGGGTGGTGCCGTCGTTCATGCGTGAGCTGGACGCGTCGGCGGGGGACCCGCCGACCCTACGTAGGGTCGGCAGGTTTCTGCCGACGCGTTCAACCGGCGCTGACAGACCGCGACGCTAGCGCGCCACCTTCAAGGCCAGCTGCAACATGGCATCCCACGCATCGCCCGCGAACTGCTTCGCGCGCAGGCCCTTGACCATCCGGTCCACCTGCGCCGCGTCCTGTAGCGCTGCCTCGAGCGTGCCGAGCGACACGCGGCGCAGCGCCGGTTCCATCATCCGCTCGCGCGGTCCCCAGATCCGGTATTCCTTCAGCAGCGCGCCCAGCGGCCGCCCCTGGCTCATCCCGGTCTTCAATTTTAGCAGCGTGCGGATTTCTTCACTGACCGCCCACAAAACCAGCGGCAGCGCCTCGCCTTCGCCCTTCAGGCCTTCCAGCATGCGCGCCAGGCGCGCCGGGTCGCCCATCAGCATCGCCTCGGACAGCTTGAACACGTCGTAGCGCGCCACGTTCAGCACGGCGTCCTGCACCTGCTCGAAACTCAGCTTGCCCGGCTCGTACAGCAGGCCGAGCTTCTGGATTTCCTGGTGCGCCGCCAGCAGGTTGCCCTCCACGCGGTCGGCGATGAAGTCCAGGCTCTGGCGCTCGGCGCTCTGTCCCTGGCCCGATAAGCGCATGCCGATCCAGCCCGGCAGCTGCGCCCTTTCCACGTTCGGGATCTCGATGTAGACCGCGGCCTGCTGCAATGCCGTCACCCACGAGGCCTTGGCGGTCTGCCAGTCCAGCTTGGGCAGGGTGATCAGGGTCAGGTTGTCGGGACTGAGGTCCTTGGCGTAGCTTTGCAGGGCGGCGCTGCCGTCCTTGCCGGGCTTGCCGCCCGGGATGCGCAGCTCGATCAGCTTCTTGTCGCCGAACAGGGACAAGGCCTGGTTGGCCGCCAGCAGCTCGCCCCACTTGAAGCTGCGCTCGACCGTGAGCACGTCGCGCTCGGTGTAGCCTTGCGCGCGCGCGGTCTTGCGGATACGGTCGGCCGCCTCCAGCGCAAGCAGGTGCTCGTCGCTGGTGATCACATACAGGGGCGCCAGCCCCTTGGACAGGTGGCCGTCGAGCGCCTCGAGCCGCAACTGCATCGTGCTTCCTCAGGCGGCCGGCTTGATCGCGGCCAGGCGGCGCAGGATCTGCTGCACCAGGTCGGTCTGCATGTCGCGGTACAGCAGCGCTTCTTCCGATTCCTTGGCCAGCACCTGGCCTTCGTCGAAGGCGATGTTGCGGCGCAGGGTGATCTCGGTCGGGGCCAGCAGCTCGCGGTTGTTGGCGTCGCGCACGCGGAACACCAGGGTGTAGCTCAGCGTGTATTCGCGCACCCGGCCCAGGCTGTTCAGCGACAGGATCGCTTTGCCGCGCGACTCGGACAGCACGTCGAACAAGGCCTGGGCCTTGGACGCGTCCTGCTCGATGCGCACGGTTTCGGCCGCGCGCAGGTTGCGCTTGAGCTCAGTGCCCAGCGGCGAAGCCTCCGGGAAGGCCAGCCAGATGCTCTGGAACGGCAGGTTGTACTGGCCGTTCGAGCCGCGCAGCTGGAAGCCGCAGCCCGCGAGGACCGCCGCCGCCAGCACCACACCTACCAGGGTCTTGAGTGCGCGCATTCGCTTACACCACGATGTTGATCAGTTTGCCCGGCACGACGATGACTTTCTTCGGCGTCCCTTCGACAAATTTCTGCACCGCTTCGGATGCCAGCGCAGCCGCCTCGATGGCCGCCTTGTCGGCTTCCTTCGGCACCTTGACCGAGCCGCGCAGCTTGCCGTTCACCTGGATCATCAGCTCGATCTCGGACTGCTCCAGCGCGGCCGGGTCGACTTCCGGCCACTGCACGTTCAGGATGTCGCCATAGGCCTGGGCATAGCCCAGGTCTTGCCACAGCGCATGGGTGATGTGCGGCGAGACGGGGTTCAGCAGGCGCAGGAAGATCGAGAAGCCTTCGGCGATCACGGCGTTGCTGGCCACGTTATCTTCGAGCTTGCTGGATTCCAGGGTATTGAGCATCTTCATGCAGGCCGAGACCACGGTGTTGTACTGGATGCGCTTGAGGTCGTAGTCGGCCTGCTGCAGCACCTTGTGCACTTCGCGGCGCAGGGTCTTCTGGGCGTCGTCGAGCGTGCCTTCCTGCTTGCCGCCGAGTGCCGCGGCGATGCGCTCGCGCTGTGCGTAGCCATAGGCCCATACGCGGCGCAGGAAGCGGCTGGCGCCTTCGACGCCGCTGTTCGACCATTCCAGGGTCTGTTCCGGCGGCGAGGCGAACATGGTGAACAGGCGCGCGGTATCGGCCCCGTACTGCTCGATCTGGGCCTGCGGGTCGATGCCGTTGTTCTTCGACTTCGACATCTTCTCGGTGCCGCCCAGGACTACCGGCTGGCCATCGGCCTTGAGAATGGCGCTTTGCGGACGGCCCTTGTCGTCGAAGGTCAGTTCGACGTCGGCGGGGTTGAACCAGGTCTTTTTGCCGGAGGCGTCTTCGCGGTAGTAGGTCTCGTTCAGCACCATGCCCTGGGTCAGCAGGTTGACGAAAGGCTCGTCGAACTTGACCAGGCCGAAGTCGCGCATGACCTTGGTCCAGAAGCGCGCGTACAGCAGGTGCATGACGGCGTGCTCGATGCCGCCGATGTACTGGTCCATCGGCATCCAGTAATCGTTGCGCGCGTCGACCATGGCCTCGTTCGAGCCCGGCGAGGTATAGCGCATGTAGTACCAGGACGAGTCGATGAAGGTGTCCATCGTGTCGGTCTCGCGGCGCGCCGGCTTGCCGCACTTCGGGCAGTCGCACTTCAGGAAGGCTTCGTCCTTGTTCAGCGGGTTGCCGGTGCCGTCCGGGACCAGGTGTTCCGGCAGCACGACCGGCAGGTCTTGTTCCGGGACCGGGACCGCGCCGCAGTCGCCGCAGTGGATCATCGGGATCGGGGTGCCCCAGTAGCGCTGGCGCGAGATGCCCCAGTCGCGCAGGCGGAAGGTGGTCTTCTTCTCGCCGATGCCCTGGCCCGCCAGGTCGCCCGCCACGGCGTTCACGGCGGCGGTGTAGTCCAGGCCGTCGTACTTGCCCGAGTTGATGGTCTTGCCCTGCTCTTTGTCGCCGTACCACTCCTGCCAGCCGTCGAGCGAGAATTCCTGGCCGTCGACGGCCACCACCTGCTTGATCGGCAGGTCGTACTTCTTGGCGAAGCCGAAGTCGCGCTCGTCGTGCGCCGGCACGCCCATCACGGCGCCGTCGCCGTAGGTCATGAGGACGTAGTTGCCGACCCAGACCGGCACCTGCTCGCCCGTCACCGGATGGGTGACGGTAAGGCCGGTCGGCATGCCTTTCTTTTCCATCGTCGCCATGTCGGCTTCGATCACGGAGCCCAGCTTGCACTCGGCGATGAAGGCGGCGAGTTCCGGGTTGTTTTTCGCGGCGTGCTGGGCCAGCGGGTGTTCCGCCGCCACGGCGCAGAAGGTCACGCCCATGATGGTGTCGGCGCGGGTGGTGAAGACGTAGAGCTTGCCGTCGTTGATCAGCTCACCGGCCTCGTCCATGATCACGTGCGGGAAGGCGAAGCGCACGCCGGTCGACTTGCCGATCCAGTTGGCCTGCATCACGCGCACGCGTTCCGGCCAGCCCGGCAGCTTGTTGTCGACGTAGTCGAGCAGTTCGTCCGCGTACTCGGTGATGCGCACGTAGTACATCGGGATCTCGCGTTTCTCGATCAGCGCGCCCGAACGCCAGCCGCGGCCGTCCACCACCTGCTCGTTGGCCAGCACGGTCTGGTCGACCGGGTCCCAGTTCACGGTGCCGGTCTTCTGGTAGATGATGCCCTTTTCCAGCATCTTGAGGAACATCCACTGGTTCCACTTGTAGTATTCCGGCTTGCAGGCGGTCATCTCGCGCGACCAGTCGATGGCCAGGCCCATCGACTCCATCTGCTTCTTCATGTGCGCGATGTTCGAATAAGTCCACTCCGCGGGCGGCACGTTATTGGCCATCGCGGCGTTCTCCGCCGGCATGCCGAACGCGTCCCAGCCCATCGGCATCAGGACGTTGTAGCCGTTCATGCGCAGGTAGCGGTACATCACGTCATTGATCGTATAGTTGCGCACGTGACCCATGTGCAGCTTGCCCGACGGGTAAGGCAGCATCGAGCAGGCGTAGTACTTGCCTTTTGGGAAACGCGGGTCGTTCTCGACGGCTTTATAGGCGTCGATCGACTTCCAGTAGGCCTGGGCGGCCTGTTCGACTTCGGCTGGACTATATTTTTCTTGCATGATTTCTTGCGGACGTGGAGGGTGGAACAGAACATTATACTGGTTCATTTTGCACTGCGGCGAAGTGTGCTGCCGTAGGGATAGCCAGCTCAAAGGATATTGTCCTTAAGACCACAAAACTAAAAACCGTCATCCCGGCGCAGGCCGGGATGACGGTTTCAAGGATAGTGGTCGGAGTCTAGGTTAGTGGCCGACTCAGCGCAGCACCAGCTCCAGCGCCGGCTTCTCGCCATAATCCTCATAGCGCTCGTTGATGCCGCCGACGCAGAAGGCGATCTCTTCCAGCAAATCCGGCACGGCCGCCTTCATCTTGGCGGCGTCCAGAATGACGATCTCCAGCACCTCGTCCGGCTTGAGCCGGAACTTGGTCATGTTCTCGTCGTCGCGCAGGTAGCTCATGCAGTCCACCCAGGCGTCGATGGAGTCCACGTACGCATCCGGAAAGCCGAATGCGCGGCGGCTTTCGGCGTGGAAGGAGGCCTCGTCGACGATGGCGGCGCCGTTCAGTTCCGCGACTGCCATGTCAAGCCTTCAGGCCCAGCACGTCCTGCATGTCGTACAAGCCGTTCGGCTTGCCCGCCAGGAAGCGCGCGGCGCGCAGCGAGCCGTGGGCATAGGTCACGCGGCTGCTCGATTTGTGGCTGATCTCGATGCGTTCGCCGGTTCCGAGGAACATGACGGTGTGGTCGCCCACCACGTCGCCGCCGCGCACGGTGGCGAAGCCGATGGTCGACGGGTCGCGCTCGCCGGTCACGCCTTCGCGGCCGTAGACGGCGCAGTCCTTCAGGTCGCGGCCCAGGGCGTCGGCGATCACCTCGCCCATCTTCAGCGCGGTGCCCGAGGGAGCATCGACCTTGTGGCGGTGGTGCGCTTCGACGATCTCGATGTCGTAGCCTTCCGAGAAGCTCTTGGCCGCCATTTCCAGCAGCTTCAGGGTCACGTTCACGCCCACGCTCATGTTGGGGGCGAACACCACCGCGGTGTTCTCGGCGGCGGCGCGGATCGCGGCCTTGCCGGCCTCGTCGAAGCCGGTGGTGCCGATCACCATCTGCTTGCCGTGGGCGGCGCAGTATGCGAGGTGATGCAGGGTGCCTTCCGGGCGGGTGAAATCGATCAGGACATCGGCCTGGTCCAGCGCGGCGGCCAGGTCGGACTGGATGATCACGCCGGTCAGCTGGCCGGCGAAGGCGCCGGCGTCCATGCCGATGGCCGGCGTACCGGCGACGTCGAGCGCGCCCGCCAGCTCGGCGTCGGGCGCGGCCTGGATCGCTTCGATCAGCATGCGGCCCATGCGGCCGCTGGCGCCGGCGACAGCGATCTTCAGGCTTGCGCTCATGGCTGCACCACAGGCGCGCCGCCGACCTTTACTGGTTCGACGGGGCGGGTCTCGGGCTTGGCCTTGGTGCCCTTGGCCGGACCGGCGATGCGGTCGATGTAGTCGCGTTCGCTCGGCAGGTTGCCGCCTTCGAAGCGTTCGACCACGTCGTTCTTGAAGTAGACGGTGACGCGGCTGGTGGTCAGCTCGCCGTTGCCGCGTGCGAGGTAAAAGGGATAGTCCCAGCGGTCGGCGTGGAAGGCATCGGTCAGCAGCGGGCTGCCGAGGATGAAGCGGACCTGGTCGCGGGTCTGGCCGACCTTCAGCTGGGCCAGCATCTCCTGCGAGACGAAGTTGCCCTGCTGGATGTCCGGACGGTAAGGCGAAAACACCCACAGGAATTTCTGCAGCTTGGTGACCTGGGTGGTCTGCGCGCCGGCATTGGCGGCCGCGGCCGATTTCTCGGCGGCGGCGGCGGTTGCGGCCGGGTCCGTGTTCACCGGCGCTGCCGGACGCGTCTGGTTACGCCAGCTGGCGCAGCCGGACAGCATCAGGGTGCACGCGAGGCCTGCAAGAAGCGCAGTCCTGGCGGAGGATCGATGAAAAACGGCATGGTTGACGCGCATAGATAACCTCAAAACGTTTGAGCGGGAGCTCCAAAACGCTATATCATAAAGCACTCCGCCAAACTACGAGCAACAAACATGAGTAACAACCCCTCCGACCTGAAGGCCAGCGGCCTGAAGGCTACCCTGCCGCGACTGAAAATCCTGGAAATCTTCCAGAACAGCGAAGTGCGGCACCTGACGGCGGAAGACGTCTACAAGATCCTGCTGGCCGATAACATGGACGTGGGCCTGGCGACCGTCTACCGGGTCCTGACCCAGTTCGAGCAGGCCGGGCTGCTCAACCGCAACCACTTCGAAACCGGCAAGGCGATCTACGAGCTGAACGCCGGCTCCCACCACGACCACCTGGTGTGCCTGGATTGCGGGCATGTCGAGGAGTTCTACGACGAAGAGATCGAATCGCGCCAGCACAAGGTGGCGACCGAGCGCGGGTTCAAGATCGCCGAGCATGCGCTGGCGATTTATGGGAATTGCGTGAAGGTGAATTGCCCGAGGAAGCAGTAAATACGGCGTGCGGTGCAAGGATGCGTTGCCGGCTGATCGACGAACTTGGGTCCCCGCCTTCGCGGGGATGACGTTCTAAAGGAGCCGACTACGATCGGCGCTCCCTGCCACCGACCTAAAAACCGTCATACCCGCCACTGGCGGCTATGACTCCCTGCGCAGGCGAGAACCCAAGTTAAAAGCACGCCGCGGACGCGTGCTTTTTTTTACGGCTGACTGAGCGCGTTGGACAGCAGCTTCGCCGTGATATCCACAATCGGAATCACCCGCTCATACGCCATCCGCGTCGGCCCGATCACCCCCAAGGTCCCCACGATCCGCCCGTTCACCTCGTAGGGCGCCGTCACCACGCTCATCTCGTCCATCGGCACCAGCTTCGACTCGCCGCCGATGAAGATCTGCACCCCGCCCGCCTTGCTGGACACGTCCAGCAGCTGCATCAAGCCGGTCTTCTGCTCGAACATCTCGAACATCTGGCGCAGCGAGCTCATGTTGGAGGAGAGGTCGGACACCGACAGCAGGTTGCGCTCGCCCGAGATCACCATGTCGTCGCCCTCGGCCATCGCCTCGCTGCCCGCCTCCACCGCGGCCTGCATCAGGCTGCCCATGTCGTCGCGCAGCTGGCGCAGTTCGCCGGTCAGGCGGGCGCGCACCTCGTCGAAGGTCAGGCCGGCATAGTTCTGGTTCAGGTAGTTGGCCGACTGGGTCAGCTGGCCGGGCGTGTAGTCGACGTCGGTCAGGAGCAGGCGGTTCTGCACATCGCCGCGCGGGTCGACGATCACCAGCAGGATGCGCTTCTCGGACAGGCGCAGGAATTCGATCTGCTGGAACACCGATTCGCGGCGCGGGCTTTGCACCACGCCGGCGAACTGCGACAGCGAGGACAGCATCTGGGCGGCGTTGGCGATGATCTTCTGCGGCTGCTGCACCGGCAGGCGCATGCGCTCGGCGGCGACGGTCTGCTCGTCGAGATGCCGTACCGTCAGCAGGGTATCCACGAACAGGCGGTAGCCGCGCGGCGTCGGGATGCGGCCGGCCGAGGTATGCGGACTGGCCACGTAGCCCATCTCCTCGAGGTCCGCCATGATGTTGCGGATCGTGGCCGGCGACAGGTCCAGGCCGGAGATCTTCGACAGCGCGCGCGAGCCTACCGGCTGGCCGTCGGCGATATAGCGTTCGACCAGCGCTTTGAGCAGGGTTTGGGCACGGTTATCGAGTTGCATGATTCCTGGAAGCAAAAGAGTTGCTGCCTATATTATAAATAGGTGGGGACGCGGCGCCGCAACTGCAAGCCTGCGCAAGGCGAGGCATGCGCCTGCTCAAACCGGTTTCAGGCATGTTCGCGCTTGAGCCAGTCGATGAGTTCGTCCAGGCTCGTCACTTCGGCGTCGGGCTCCACCAGATGAGGTATCGGGTTGCGCTTGCCGACCCGGTTCATCCAGACGGCGCGCAGGCCGGCGCGCTGGGCGCCCTGGACGTCGAGCAGCAGGTCGTCGCCCACGTACACGGCCTCGGAAAATCGCACGCCGAGCGCTGCGCAAGCGGCCTGGAAGATCTCGGGAGCGGGCTTGGCCTTGCCGAACTGGTGGGCGGCCACCGAGGCCTGGAAGTGGCGCGCCAGGCCGATGGTCTCCAGGTCGGCGTTGCCGTTCGTCACGGAGCCGATCAGCACCCGGCTCTTCAGGCGCAGCAGGCCGGGCACCACATCGTCGTAGGGAATCACGGCATTGCGCGCAGCAAAGAATTCGACCATGGCAAGCTCGACCTTGGTGGTATCCTCGCCCGCCTGCTCGAAGGCGGCGATCAGGCCGGCGCGGCGCAGCGCGCCCAGGTCGAGCTGGAATTCGGGGCGGCTGGCCAGCAGTTCCAGGCGCGCCTGGCGCAAGGTTTCGATCGTGTATTGCTGCGCCACGCGGGGCGCATGCTCGGCCAGCCAGGCATAGAGGATCTTCTCCGCTTCGATGATGACGGGCGCGATCGGCCACAAGGTGTCGTCGAGATCGAACAGAACGGCTTTTGGCCAGGGTTTTGTCATGGTGCGCGGGTTGCAGGTGTCGCCCCAAGCATAACGAGCCGCTCCTTGAAAATCAATCGCATACAGACGTCGTTACACCCCGATACAAAGGCAAATGGACCAGCAGCTTGCCAAATGGACTAAAATGTTGGGCGATTTTGTCTATCTATCCGCGCAACGCGCTTTCCCGTCCGAATATTGTGGAGTAAGTACATGAAGAGTTCCAATCTGCGTGCCGGCGCCGTGCTGGCTTGCACGCTCGCGCTGACCGCCTGCGGCGGCGGCGACGATGGCCAGCTTGCCATTGGCGGCAGCTTTTCCGGCGTGACCAAGACCGGCCTGGTGCTGACCAACAACGGCGGCTCGGACTACGCGGTCGTCCCGACCACCAGCGGCGTCGGCAACTGGTTCTTCCCGAACCTGGTGGAAACCGACTCCAAGTACAACGTCGAGGTCAAGAGCAAGCCGGACAACGTGGAAAGCTGCCAGGTCATCGCCCCTACCGGGCGCGCGGTGTTCTCGACCAACCGCGTGGATGTCGCCTGCACCTTCAAGAAACACGACCTGGGCGGCAGCGTCGCCAACCTGAAGGGCGAGCTGGTGCTGGTCAACGGCGCCGACAAGGTCACCATTCCGGCCGGCGCCACGAGCTTCGCCATGGCCAAGGTGCCGCAGGACGGCGTCTATGGCATCGCCATCCTGACCCAGCCGGCCGGCCAGACCTGCACGATCGCCAACGCCAGCGGCACCATGGGCGCCGCCGCCATCAACAACGTGGCCGTCACTTGCACCCCGTAAATTCTCCTGGAGTCATTCAATGAAGTCTTTCCCGATTCGTCCGGCGCTTGCGCTGGCGCTGGCCCTGGGTCTGTCCGCCTGCGGCGGCGGTAGCGGCAAAGCCGAGTACACGGTGGCCGGCACCGTCAACGGCCTGGTCTACCCGGGCCTGGTCTTGACGACCAACGGCATGGAAGTCGCCGTTGCCCCGCCTGCCACGACCGGCGCGGCGGTCAGCTATGCCTTCCCGAACAAGCTGGAGTACGGCGACGAATACAACGTCCAGTTCAAGCAGCAGCCGCTGCACCAGACCTGCAACTTCCAGAATGGTTACGAGCCGATCAACAAGAACACGGCCGGCCGCCTGGCGCGCATCGACGTCATCGTCAATTGCGCCGTGAACGCCTACAGCATCGGCGGCAAGATCACCGGAATGACGGCGGACGGCCTGGTGCTGGCCAACGGCAGCACCGGCGGTACGCTGACCCTGACCAAGGCGACGACCTCGGCCGCGGTCGACTACCAGATGCCGGTGGCGGTGAATTACGGCGTGACCTACGGCGTGACCGTGATCACCAATCCTGCCGGCCTGAACTGCACCATCGCCAACGCGACCGGTGTGATGGGCGACGCCAAGGTGGAGAACATCAACATCACCTGCGTGCCGCGCACCTGAGAGACATTCACAATTCTAATGTCGAGTATTTGAAAAGGAAATTGGATTTATATGCTGTGACGCAGCATACTTACTCCTGTCTCCTCCAACTCTCCTCAGAAAAGAATTGGATTTAAGCCCGCCTCAACAGCGGGCTTTTTTTTCGCCCGCTTGCCTTGCGACAGGGTTCAGCGGGCGGCGCTCACCTTCACCACGGCGACCTTGGCCATGCCGACCGAGACCTGGGCGGCGTAGCTGTCCGAGGCTTTCTCGGTCGCGGCCACCGCGTAGCTGCTGCCGCTAACAACGATCAGGGCTGCGAGGAAGATGGCTTCCATGTTCTTGAGGACGTTCATGATGTGCTCCTTCGGGTAAGTGGGTAAGCCAAATCGGCTGTCGATGGATGCACTATAGGAAAAGCGGCCGCGGGGCTCCAGCGGTGTGCGACGGACTGCGAAAAAGGTGGGGTGGAAGGTCGAAAAAGCGCGA